>URWS01000198.1 GCA_900551605.1 uncultured Collinsella sp.
ACGAGATTCGCCTTAGTCTCGTGGGCTCGGAGATGTGTATAAGAGACAGCGGCCGCAGGGATGCGGGCAGATGGTGCCGGTAATGAACGGCAGGGCATTGCGCTCGATGATGATGTTGAGTGCGTCCTCGTAGCGGCCCTCGTCAACAGCCGCCAGGTAGGCGGGAATATCCTGCTGGATGGGGCAGCTCGTACGGCACGGCGTGGTAAAGCAGTCGGAAAGCGGGCTCTTGCCGGCAACCTTGCGGTCGGGCAGCGGGCGCAGCGGCTTCTTGTAGAGCGGGTTGGTGAGCGAGTCGGTCTGGATCGCAGTCACGGCCTCGAGAGAGACGCCCGCGAACGGCTTGCCATCCAGGTCGGTAAACTCACCGGCCATCTGGCTAAAGCGCTCGTAGCCACCGGGCTTGAGCACGTCGGTCGCCAGGGTGACGGGCCAAATGCCGGCATCGTACAGGGCGCGGATGTTGTAGACCGTAGCACCGCCGGAGTAGCTGATGCGCAGCTTGCCATCGAACTGCTCGGTAATGCGACGGGCGGCCTCGATGGTTAGCGAGAACAGCGAACGGCCGGACATGTACATCTCGGTGGAAGGCAGCTCGTTTCTCGTCACGTCGACGGGGAACGTGTTGGTCAGCTTGACGCCAAACTCCAGGCCGCGCTCGGCGCACAGGGCAATCAGGCGCTCGAACATAGGCACGGCATCGGCCCACTGCAGGTCCTCGCGGAAGTGCGTGTCATCGAAGACGATGTAGTCAAAGCCCAGCTCGTTCAGACGCTGGCGGGCAAACTCATAGCCCAGCAGCGTGGGGTTGCACTTGATGTAGGTGTTGAGGCCCTTCTCGGTGATGAGGTAGGTCGCGATGCGCTCGATCTCGGCCGGCGGGCAGCCGTGCAGGGTGGACTCCGTGATGGAGTTGGACACGCGCGCCGGGATGGATTCGACAAATGCGGCGTCGACATGCTCAAACTTGTCCAGGTTGGCAAGCGCCCATGCGCGGCACTCATTCCAGACGTCAGAGCCGCTGGCGTCCTTCATGCCCTCGATGTAGGCATCGACCTTGGGGCTCTTGATGCCTTCCAGGTCATAGCCCACGGACATGTTAAAGACAAAGCCGTCCGGGCTGCCCAGGCCGTACTCGCGAGCGATCAGGTGGCAGGCAAACCATGCCTTCACGTACTCGGCAAAGGCCTGCGGAACCTCGAGCTCGGTCGACCACTCGCAGTTGTAGCACTCGTCCTGCGCCACGATGCAGGGCTTGTTGACGCACTTGGAGAGCTCCTCGCCGTCCATAACCTGAACGGTCTTGAGCTCAAAGAAGCGGGAGCCGGCCACGTAGGATGCCACGATGTTCTGGGCAAGCTGCGTGTTGGGGCCGGCGGCCGGGCCAAACGGAGTCTCGATGCGCTCGTCAAAAATGGGAAGCGCACCCTCCTGGTTGGTCGTGACCATCTTGCGCACGCCAAAGACGGCGCCCTGAGTCTTTTGCTCCTCGATGATCCAGTTCATCAGCTGCGAAAACGGGATCGGCCTCATGATGTCGCTCATAATGAGCTCCTCTCTGTAACGCCCGGCGAGACCGCGCGACGGGCGCAAATACGGTGTAGCGCTAGCACAGCGCCGGCGACCCCGCGGAGGCCGCCTATGCACGCGCCGGATGCGGCGAAACATCCGACGCGCGCGAATCTCCAATTGGATTAATACACGCGATCGTTGAGCGTGCTCCAGAGCTTCTTGGACTCAGCCATGGTCCACGCGTTGATCTTGTCCTCATCAATCCCAACGAACTCGCGATCCTTGTACAGGACGCGGCCGTTGATGATGGTGGTGCGGCAGTTTTTGCCCATCATGCCAAAGAGCATGTGGCCGTCGATGTTCTCCTCGCTCAGCGGCGTAAAGGGCTTGTAGTCCATGACGATGACGTCGGCGGCAGCGCCGGCCTCGAGCACACCGAGCTTGCGATCGAAGTACTTGCTCGCCATCTTGGCGTTGTTCTCGAACAGCATGGTCATGGCCTCGCACCAGCCCACGTTGGGCATGGCGGCGTTGTGGCGCTGAATGATCAGGAAGACCTTAAGGCTCTCGAGCATATCGTGGGTGTAGGCGTCGGTGCCCATGCACACGGGGATGCCGCGGCGGAAGAACTCGAGCACGGGGGCGCAGCCCACGGCGTTGCCCATATTGGATTCGGGGTTGTTGACCAGCCAGGTGCCGGACTCCTTGACGATATCCATCTCGGCTGGCGTCACGTGGATGCAGTGACCCAGCATGGTGTCGGGACCCAGCAGGTTGTGCTGCAGCAGGCGCTCGACGGGGCTGATGCCGCCGCGGTTGAGGCGGGAATCCCACACGTCGTTCATGCCCTCGCACACGTGGATGTGGAAGCCGGTCAGACCATTGTTGGCCTCGGCCATCTTGTCCATGGTCTCGTCCGACAGCGTAAAGGTGGCATGTCCGCCAAACATGGCGGCGATCATGTGGTTGTCGTTATCGCGACGCTCTTTAGCGGCCCACTGGGCAAACTCGGCGTTCTCGGCAATGGCCTGGTCGCATTTTTCCTGGCCGCGGCGATCGGAGACCTCGTAGCACAGGCACGAACGCATGCCCAGCTCCTGAGCTGCGTCCTTAATGGTGAAGAGGCTTCCCGGGATCTCGCAGAAGCTCGCATGGTGATCGAAGATCGTGGTAACGCCATCGCGGATGGAGTCAAGAATCGTGGCGTAGGCGCTGGCCTTGGTGCCGTCGAGCGTCAGGTTGTCGTCAATCTTCCACCACTGCTGCTCAAGATTCTCCAGGAAGTTGGTGGGGTTGCAGCCCTTAATGGCAAGGCCGCGGGCCAGACCCGAGTAGATGTGGGTGTGGCAGTTGATAAGTCCGGGCATGATGAGGTTGCCCTGGGCGTCGACGTACTCGGCATCCGGGTACTTGGCCTTGAGCTCGCACTCGGGGCCCACTTCGACGATCGTATCTCCGTCAATGGCGACCGCACCGTTTGGAATGAACGGGGTCTGAGCGTTGCGGGTAAAGACGGAACCGTTAGCGACCAGAAGCATGGATGCTCCCTTCAACATCAGAGGCGGGGTTTGACACCTCTGACATGGCGGAGTGCGAAGCGCCGGCCTACACCGGAAACGGGCCCTCTCCCGTCAACGCTTCACCAAAGGGACAAACCCTTTGAAGTGCGGCTTGGCGCCGCATGGCGTCGGCGGACGAGGCGATGCGTCCGCCGACGAATAGCACCGAATTGGTTACTTCTTGCTCTCGGGCAAGACCAGATCCACGGCAGCGTCCTTGGCAGCATCGATGTGCTGAGCCACGACCGGCGTCTGCGGAAGGATCAGGTTAAGGACAATGGCCATGATGGCGGTGGGGGTTACGGCATTGGAGCCGATGACGGTGGACACCCAGGCGGGCATACCCTCGCCGGCAAGGCAACCGCTGGCCATCCAGATACCCAGGCCAAAGACGACGGAGGTGCCGACGATAGTGGTAGTGCGCTGCGTGAGGCCCTCGCGGGTGAACATGCGCACGCCGTTCATGGTGATGGTGCCAAAGACGCCGACGGTCGCGCCGCCGATGACGGGCTGCGGGATAGCGGAAAGAACGGCAGAGAGCTGCGGGAACAGACCGGCGATGGCAAAGACGGCCGCGATGATCACAAAGACCCACTTGTTGACGACCTTGTTGGAGCAGATGATGCCCACGTTCTGGCCAAGGGCGCTGGTGGGAAGACCGCCCAGCAGGCCGCCGACCATAGAGGTGAGGCCCTGGGACACGATAGCGCCGGAGAGTTCGCGCTCGGTGGGCATACGGTCGATGGAGCCCAGGCAGGCGGCGGAGACGTCACCGATAACCTGGATAGCAACCATGGGGAACACGACGGCGAGGGTAATGCAGACCTCGGGATCAAACTCAAGCGCGTAGGGCATGAGCTTGGGAACTGTCTCTTATACACATCTCCGAGCCCACGAGA
>URWS01000199.1 GCA_900551605.1 uncultured Collinsella sp.
CGATCTGTACAAGATGTACCAGCGCTTCTGCGAGTCGCGCGGCTGGAAGACCACCGTGCTCGATTCCAGCCCCAGTGAGGCTGGCGGCTTTAAGTCCATTGAGTTCAAGGTCGAGGGCGACCGCGTCTACTCCGTCATGAAGTTCGAGTCCGGCGTGCACCGCGTCCAGCGCGTTCCCAAGACCGAGTCCCAGGGTCGCATCCAGACCTCCACGGCAACCGTCGCCGTACTTCCCGAGGCCGAGGAGATCGACGTTCAGATCAACCAGTCCGACCTGCGCATCGATACCTACTGTGCCTCCGGCCCTGGCGGTCAGTGCGTTAACACCACCTACTCCGCCGTGCGCATCACCCACCTGCCCACCAACACCGTGGTGCAGTCGCAGGAGCAGCGTTCCCAGATCCAGAACCGCGAGGTCTGCATGCAGATGCTGCGTGCCCGTCTGTACGAGATGGAACTCGAGAAGCAGCAGGCCGAGCTCGGCGCCGAGCGCCAGAGCCAGATTGGCCACGGCAACCGTTCCGAGAAGATCCGCACGTACAACCAGCCCCAGGACCGCGTGACCGATCACCGTATCGGTTTCAACTCCACCTACAACGGCGTCCTTCTGGGCGATCAGCTCGGCACCGTCATCGAGGCACTTGCCGCCGCCGAGCGTGCCGAGAAGCTGGCACAGGCCGTGTAGGTTACGGCGTTCTACGAACGCCGTAACTGCTCGACGCTGCAAACGCCCCTAAGCGGCAATCTGACGTTCAATCGTCGGTCGCGTACCGAAGTACGCTTCCCTCCTCTTTCACGTCACCTTGCTCGCTTAGGGGCGTTTTCGCTCATATGCTCAACCTGCGGGGTTTCCAAGGTAGTCATTGGGGACGTTCTTAAATGACTAGGTTGGGTAAATTACTTTTCGAGTTTATTTAATCTGTTTTGTTAGAAATTAAGCTGCCTACCTGCTCAAAGTAATTAACAGCTTTCATCTGCTATCGAAAATATTGCTCAAAATATCGTTCAAGAAGTCGCGGGGCGATTTTTGATGCGTCGCGCGTCAAGTGATTTGGCAAGTTCTTGGTTAGATATTGGTCAGTTTTGGGGCAACCTTGCCAAAAGCTTGACGAATGCAAATCTAGACGTCGGCGAATGAACACTTTGAGCGAGCCCGGTGCAAAATTCTGGGCTGATTCTCGATAATTGCCTTCAATCGTCCCTTGCCAAGCGCTGGCCTCGCGTACAATCTGCTCCGACATTCGCGCGCCGTCCGGCGCTTAAGAGGGGAGGGCCCCATGGCAAACGAGATTTGGACCATCAAGCGTTGTCTCGAGTGGACCAAGGAGTACCTGGCCGAGCGCGGCGAGGAGCACCCCCGTCTTTCTGCCGAATGGCTGCTGTGCGCCGCCACGGGTCTGACACGCATTGACTTATATATGCGCATGGACGAGGCACTCGACGCCACGCAGCTCGAGACCATGCATGCGGCGGTCGTCCGTCGCGCCAAGGGCGAGCCGCTTCAGTACATCACGGGCAGCACGCAGTTCCGCATGATCGATGTCGCATGCGCCCCCGGTGTGCTCATTCCGCGCCCCGAGACCGAGATGCTCGTCGAGGAAGTCCTCAATTATCTGGATGCCGAGGTGCTGAGCCCCGAGGCCGCCGCCCGCCAGCGCGTGGAGTTGCCTTGGAATGATGAGGTCGAGCAGGCCCGCAAGGCCGAGGCGGCATTGGCCGACGAACGCGCAACCGCCGAGCGCCGTGCCGCCAATCTGACGGCTGCCGAAGAAGCGGCGCTGGGGAGTGACGTTCTGGGCAGCCGCGCTTATGCTGAGGAGTTGGCTGACCGCGAGGCAGAGGAAGCCGCCGCGCGGGAAGCGGAAGCAGAGACCGCAGAGGCCTCCGAGTCCGAACTCGACAAATGCGGCATCGCCATCGAGGACGCCGGCCAGGAGGCGACCCTAGCGCAGGATGCCGCGGTCGATGCCGCCCCGACCGAGCCCCGCATCGCCCGCGTCCTCGAGGTCGGCTGCGGCACGGGCTGCATCTCGCTCTCGCTTGCCTGGGAGCGCCGCGGCCACGTCACCTGCACCGCCACCGATATCGAGCCGCGCGCCATCGCGCTTGCCACCAAAAACCGCGACGCGCTTGGCCTTGCGGCAGACGAGGCCACCTTTAGCCTCACCAATCTGGTGAGCTCCATCCCGCGCGAGGAGTGGGGCACGTTCGACGTGCTCGTCTCCAACCCGCCTTACATCCCGACCGATGTCATGTGCTCGCTGCCGCACGAGGTCAAGGACTTCGAGCCCGACCTGGCACTCGAGGGCGGCGCCGACGGCTTGGACATCTTCCGTCGCCTGCTCAACGCGGCGCCCTATATGCTGCGTGCCGGCGGTCTATTTGCCTGCGAGCTCTACGAGGGCGCCCTCGATGCCGCCGCCGAGCTCTGCCGCCAGGCGGGTCTTACCGACGTGCGCATCGTTCGCGACCTCACCGATCGCCCCCGCATCGTTCGGGCCATCGTAACCGAGCCCAAGCAACGCATTTAAGCTGAACAAATAGACACCTGCGTTAATTTGTCCTTGCAATATACCGTAAAACTTCTACTATAGAAGGAGAAAGGTATGTCCAATCAAATGCATCGATACCGTATCGTGCTTGATTACATTGAGCCTTGGCTCGATGAGCAGGATGAAGCTACGCTAAAGCAGATTTATGCGGATCTTTTGGTGCTTGAGAAGGAGGGTCCCAGCCTTGGTCGTCCGCTAGTTGATCGCGTAAAGGGTTCAAACCTTCATCATTTAAAGGAGCTGAGAGTGACGTCGTGTGGTCGGCAGATGATTCGCATCCTCTTCGCCTTTGACCCTAAACGCCAGGCGGTATTGCTATTAGCGGGTGATAAGTCGCGGGCGGGATCGTCAAAGGCGAAATGGAACGGCTGGTATGCAATTAACATTCCAAAGGCCGAGAAAATATACCGTAGCCACGTAAGGAGGCTCGATCGAGGTGGAACTGCATGAGTATATGGAATCCCGCGGGATAACACGCGACTCTATTGCCGCCGAGCAGGAGAAGACTCGCGAGCGCGTCGAAGCCTATAAGCTTGCTCAGATTCGCAAGCTAAAGGATCTAACGCAGGCGTCGATTGCCCAGTCGATGGGCGTTTCTCAAAAACGCGTATCTGAGCTCGAGCGCGGGGAGTTGGGCTCGATGAGGCTCGACACGCTGAGCAGGTACGCAGAGAGTCTCGGCGGAAAACTGGTTGCAAGCATCGAGTTTCCCGATCGTACCGTTACGCTTGCGCGCTAAAAATCTTCAATTAACCCCCTCACTTTCACCGACTACTAGAGCCGCTCACCAAACCAACATGCGCTCTGGGCAAATAGGTTGAATGTTTCGTGCGAGAATGCCCCACAGTAAACAAACTTGCACCGGAGCGTAAGGGGCTGGCATACACATGCAGACGGTCTATCGGGTATACGAGGGAACGCGCGAGCCGCATCGGCTTGCCGTCGAGCGCACGGCCGAGGTGCTCGGCCGCGGCGGCCTGGCCTTGATTCCGACCGAGACCGTCTACGGTGTCGCCGTGGCAGTCAACGCCTTCTCGGACGCCGTGCCCCAAGATACAAGCGAATTCCCATCGTGGCCGCGCGATTCGCAGGCTGCCGTCAATGGCGCCGCAGTTCCTGCGCTCGGCACCGGCTATCGCCGTATCTTCACTCTCAAGCAACGTGAGCTCACGCAAACCGTCGCTTGGCTGGTCGATGGCGTCGAAGCACTCGACCGCTATGGCGTGGATATCCCGGAAGATGCCCGCGTACTCGCGCGACGATGCTGGCCGGGAGCCCTGACTATCGTGGTCAAGGCAGCCCCCTGCGTGCCGACCTTTATGCGCGCTGCCGACGACACCGTGGCCCTGCGCGCTTCGGCCTGTCTCTTATACACATCTGACGCTGCCGACGATCGCATAAGTGTAG
>URWS01000200.1 GCA_900551605.1 uncultured Collinsella sp.
GCGCACATACCGGCCAGCACGGCGAGCAGCGGGTCGACGTTGTTATTGACGATGAGCACAGCGCAGACGCAGCCGCCGAGGGCAAAGCTGCCGTCGCAGGTCATATCGGGAATGTCGAGCAGGCGGAACGTGATAAACACGCCAAGCACCATAATGCCCCAGAGGACGCCCTGCGAAACGGCGCCCTGCAATGCAATAAGCATGCTTCATACCTCCTAGGATAGGGTGGACACGTGAGTCACCATGATAGCGGTAACAATGCATAAAAGAGCTGCGGCTTGATGTTTTGTCTCATCCGTAACAAGCAGGGCGAACGCCGGTCTTTGGCGTTCGCCCCTGTGGCTCAGATATTGAATAACGCAGCTATGGCGCAAGTGCGTGCCCTAGCTGCGTTACCGCACATGGCGCTACTCGTCCAGAGTGGAAAGGTCGATGCCCAGCGCCTCGGCCATTTCGTCGTTCTTGACGACGACCAGGTCCTTGCTCGAGAGGTGCTTGATCGGCATGTCTTCGGGCTTGGCCTCGCCCTTCAGGATCTTAACGGCCATCTCGCCCGCGGCGTAGCCCAGGTCCTCGTAATTGATGGAGAGGGTGAACAGGCCGCCGGCCATGCACATACCCTCCTCGCCAGTCACGAAGGGAAGCTTGTTCTCCTTGCAGATCTGGCCGACCTGCGAGGCACCCGCGGCGATGGTGTTGTCGGTGGGGGAGTATAGCGCGTCGACCTTGCCCACGGCAGACTCGACGACGGACTGAATCTCGTTGGAGCTCGAGACGGTGAAATCGGTGTACTCGAGCCCCAGCTTGTCGAGCTCCTTCTTGGCGGCCTTGATCTGGACGTCGGAGTTGGACTCGGCGGTGCAGTAGAGCAGGCCGACCTTCTTTACGTCGGGCAGGACCTTCTGCATCATCTCGAGCTGCTCGGCGACCGGGGTGAGGTCGGAAGCGCCCGTGACGTTGGTGCCGGGCTTGTCGTTGTCCTGGACCAGGCCGGAGGCGGCGTAGTCGGTGATGGCACAGCCCACGATGGGGATATCGGCCGTGGCGCCGGCGGCAGCCTGCGCGGCGGGTGTGGCGATGGCATAAATCAGGTTGACGTTGTCGCCCACAAACTTGTCGGCAATGGACTTACACGTGGACTGGTCGTTCTGGGCGTTCTTCTGGTCAATTTTGACCTTAAGGCCGCTCTCCTTGATGGCCTTGACAAAGCCGTCGTTGGCGGCATCGAGTGCGGAGTGCTCGGTGAGCTGCAGAACGCCGATGGTGTAGTCGGAACCGGCGGCAGCAGAGCCGGAACCAGAGTTGCCGCCGCATCCGGCGAGCGGGGCGAGCGCGAGCAGGCCGGCGGAGACCAGAAGGCTCCTGCGGCTGATGGTGATGTCCTTCATATCATTACCCCCAGTATAAAAATGGCTGGAAACACTGCACTGGGACAAAGTGCAAGTGGAACTATAGTAGCGCTGATGTCCATTTTTACAACAGCCTGGCGAGTTTTTTAATACTGAACCGGATGGGCGGCACTGAGGGGCGATGGGCGGTAGTCGGGCTTACGCGGCGGGCGCGGGGCTTTCGTCTTCGTCCAGGGCGGCAAAGAGTTTTTTGCCGTCGAGCAGGCGTGCACTGACGTTTCTCATGCGGGCGATCTCGACGGTGCGCAGGGTGTCGTCCGTGCCTCGGGCGTCGTAGACCGTTCCCAGTAGATATGAGATCCCATCGCGCTGTCTGATGGCAAAGGGCCGGACCGTCATCCGCACCGCTTCGGTTTCGCCACGAGTCGTGACGTTCGATATGTCAAAGCTCACCGTGGTTCCGTGGTCGATGGCTTGTTCGACGAGCTCGCACGTGTCGATGCGCTTGACGGGCGTGTGTTTGGCCTTGGTAGATTTACTGTCTGCGCTTGGTGCAGGTTCGGGCATATCGAGGTAGCCGCGAACGTCGGCGCTCGCCATGGCGACCAGGTGCTGTGCCATGCTCTTTCGAATCGCTATGGGCGTGGAGCGGTTGCGCATGACCATGCCATGGAGCCGTATTATCTCCTCGTCGGTGAGCGGGCGGGTCAGGAGTCGATAGCCCACGCCGCGTTTGTAGTCAATTTCGTATCCGGCATGACGAAGCGCGGATATCGAGGTGTAGATACTGCGCCGAGCTGCCGAAATAGGCATGCGGGCGGGGTCGTCGGGATGGGCGAGGCGCTCGACCAACTCGTCGGATAGCAAGGCTTTGTCTTCGCCGGTGTTCTCGCTCAAGAGCTGCAGGATGCGTACGGCGCGATAGGCTGCCATCGAGGCGGCGCCCCTAGTCGTGGTCTCGTAGTTTTCAACAACGGCTTCGGTCATAGCGCTCACGTCCTTTCCGGTTTTGGTGATGACGGCTCAGAGCCTAGGGCGCGGGGCTTGGCCAAGGACGCATGACGCCTTGGGCGGTCGATGGCTGTCGGCAAACGGTGGGTCGAGTTTTCGACAGCCCTGCTCAACTGACCAAAAGCTTGCCAAAAGCTTGCCAAAAGCTTGACGGATGCTGTTGAAAAAAAGCGCCCCTCGGCTGTTGCCGAGAGGCGCTGGCGCGATGCTGCATAGCGCGTTTCGTGGCGTTGATGCGATTAGAAGTCGGCGTTGCCCACGGTGCGGGGGTGCGGCAGGACGTCGCGGATGTTGCCCACGCCCGTCAGGTACATGACCAGACGCTCGAAGCCCAGGCCGTAGCCGGCATGCTTGCAGGAGCCGTAGCGGCGCAGGTCCAGATAGTACTTGTACTGTTCGGGGGCCATGCCCAGGTCCTTAATGCGGGCCTCGAGCAGGTCCAGGCGCTCCTCGCGCTGGGAGCCGCCGATGATCTCGCCAATGCCCGGCACCAGGCAGTCGGCGGCGGCGACGGTCTTGCCGTCGTCGTTCATGCGCATGTAGAAGGCCTTGATCTCGGCCGGGTAGTCGGTCACGAAGGTCGGGCGCTTAAAGTGCTCCTCGGTCAGGAAGCGCTCGTGCTCGGTCTGCAGGTCGATACCCCAGCTGACGGGGTAATCAAACTGGTGGCCGGCGGCGACAGCCTGCTCCAAGATCTCAACGGCCTCGGTGTAGGTGATGCGGGCAAAGTCGGAGTTCGCCACGTGGTTCAGGCGCTCGATAAGACCCTTGTCCACAAACTTGTTGAGCATGTTGAGCTCGTCGGGACAGGTTGCCATAACGTCCTTGAGGACGTACTTGAGCATGGCCTCGGCGTTATCCATGTAGTCGTTGAGGTCGGCGAAGGCCATCTCGGGCTCGATCATCCAAAACTCGGCGGCGTGGCGCGTGGTGTTGGAGTTCTCGGCGCGGAAGGTGGGGCCAAAGGTGTACACGTCGCCAAAGGCCATGGCGAAGTTCTCGGCGTTGAGCTGGCCGGATACGGTAAGGCTTGCGTGCTTGCCAAAGAAGTCCTGGCTCCAGTCGACTTCGCCGGACTCGGTAAGAGGCGGGTTTTTGGGGTCGAGCGTGGTTACGCGGAACATCTCGCCGGCACCCTCGCAGTCACTCGTGGTGATGATGGGGGTGTTGACGTAGACAAAGCCTTGCTCCTGGAAGAAGCGGTGGATGGCGGCAGCCGCGACAGAGCGGATGCGGAACACGGCACGGAACAGGTTGGTGCGCGGGCGCAGGTGCTGCTGGGTGCGCAGGAACTCGACGGTGGCGCGCTTCTTCTGCAGCGGGTAATCCGGGGCGCTTACGCCCTCGACCACGATTTCGGTCGCGGTGAGTTCGAAGGGTTGGGGAGCATCGGGGGTCAGCTTGACGGTGCCGGTGCAGATGAGGGCAGCCGAGACGTTTTGGTGGGCGATCTCGTCATAGTTGTCGAGCGCCTCGCGGTTCATGACGACCTGCAGGTCGCGGAAGCAGCTGCCGTCGTTGAGCGTAACGAAGCCAAAGTTCTTCATGTCGCGGACGGACTTGACCCAGCCGGCAAC
>URWS01000201.1 GCA_900551605.1 uncultured Collinsella sp.
GCGATATCGTGGGCCAGGCGGGCGTTGAGAGCTACTACGAAAACCTGCTGCAGGGTATTCGTGGCGAGCAGACCGTCAAGGTCGATGCCTCGGGCAATGTGACCGGTCAGGCCGGCGCCGTGCCGGCGAAGGCCGGCTCTGACATTAAGCTCACGCTCGACCTTAAGATCCAACAGGCCTGTGAGGCGGCACTGGCGAGCGCTATCGAGCTTGCCAAGACCACTGGCTACAGCAATGCCGGTAACGGCGCCGTGGTGTGTCTCGATCCCAACAATGGCGAGATCCTGGGCATGGCGAGCGAGCCCAAGTTCGATCCGTCCGTCTTTATCGGCGGCGTCTCAAATGACGTGTGGACCGAGCTCAATGATGACAAGGGTTCGCACCCGCTGCTCAACCGCGCCATTAGCGGACAGTACATGTCGGCCTCGACCATCAAGCCGCTCTCGGCGCTGGCCGGTCTTGAGTTTGGAACCTACACTTCAACGCAGACAACCAACTGCACGGGCTATTGGACGGGCCTGGGCAAGGCTTGGGGCAAGCGCTGCTGGCTGACGTCTGGCCACGGCACCATGACGCTGCAGTCGGGTATCGCCAACTCGTGCGACCCTGTCTTCTACGACATGGGCAAGGCGTTCTTTTATGACGAGCAACATTCCGAGGGTCTGCAGGAGGTCTTTCGTCGCTGGGGCCTAGGCAAGACCTGCGGTATCGATCTGCCGAGTGAGGGCGCGGGCCGTATTCCCGATGCCGAGTGGAAAGAGTCGTACTTCACCGACGCCTCTGCCGAAGACCGCAAGTGGAATGCCGGCGATATGACCAACATTGCTATCGGCCAGGGCGACATCCTGGTGACACCCCTGCAGATGGCGTGCGCCTATATGGGTCTTGCCAACGGCGGCAAACAGTACGTGCCCCACGTGTTTTTGTCTGCCGTGTCGCGCGATGGCGACGGCGATGCCTATAAGTACAACGGCAAGGGCAAGAAGAAGCGCCTGGAGGCCAAGATCAACAGCGATTCGGATTTGGCTCTTGTTCGCAACGGCATGCACGACGTGATTTACACGGCATCGACGTCCCTGGCGGCGCACTTTGGCACCCTGACGCCGCAGGTATACGGCAAGTCGGGCACGGGCGAGAAAAGTGGCGAGGACGAATACGCATGGTTCTGCGCCTATGCACCGGCCGATGATCCCAAGTATGTCATCGCTACTGTCCTGGAGCAGGGCGGCGGTGGCTCAGATACCGCGATGCATGTCGTGCGCGACGTGCTCGGCGTGATTTATGACGAGCCCGATACCTCTTCGGCCTCGGGCGATTCTTCGGTTCGATAGGAGGTTGCGATGGATTTTTCTCCGGCGGATCTGTTCCGTTCAACCAAGACTGGCTCTCGCAGCAGCCTGGACCGCGTCAACAAGCAACTTTCGGCCTCGCGCGGCACGTTTCGCCAAAAGGTGCATATCGGTGTGCTCGTGGCCACTGTGGCGCTCGTCGCCTACGGTGCCATCATCATCTGGTCGGCTTCGCAGTTTAAGGCTGATGCCTCGTTCTCACGCCATCTGCTGGGAATTGGCATCGGAGCGGTGCTGGCGGTGTTGGTCTGGCGTACCGATCTGCGCGGTATTTCCAATTTCTCGACGGCGTTGCTCGTCATCGACCTGATCGTGATCTTCTCGCCCAAGATTCCGGGCCTGTCCTATACGGGCGGTCTGGGCATGACGGGCTGGATCAAGATTCCCGGTATCGGTTTGACATTCCAGCCGGTTGAGCTTGCCAAGCTCATTACCATTTTCTTTATTGCTACGCTTGGCTCGCAGTATAACGGTCGCATCGATACCGTTCGCGACTACGTCAAGCTCTGCGGCATGCTGTCCATCCCGTTTTTGGCCGTCGTTGCCATGGGCGACCTGGGCTCGGGCCTTGTCGTGCTGGTTTCGGGTGCCATCGTCATTTGTATGAGCGGTGCACGCCGCGAATGGGTGCTGTCGACCCTGGCCCTGCTCGTGGGCCTGGTGGCCCTCGTTCTGGCGCTCGATTCGGTCTTTGATTCGCTGCTCGGCCACGATGTGCTCATCAAGCAGTATCAGATGAACCGTCTGACGGTCTTTATCGACCCCGATAACGCCGATTCGGACGATGCCTACAACCTGCAGCAGTCGCTTATTGCCGTTGGCTCGGGCGGCTTCTTTGGTAAGGGTTTGGGCCATGCGACGCAGTCGGCCGGCGGCTTTCTGCCTGAGTTCCACACCGACTTCGTCTTCGCCTTCCTGTCCGAGACCTTTGGCTTCTGCGGCTCCTTTTTGCTGCTGTGCTTGTACGTACTGCTCATCTTCTCGACGATCCGCGTTGCCTTTAAGTGCGAGTCTCTGTTCCTACGCTTATCATGCGTAGGCATCGTTGGCATGTGGGCGTTCCAGACCTTCGAAAATATCGGCATGTGCATCGGCATGATGCCGATTACCGGTATTCCGCTACCGTTTATTAGCTTCGGTTCGTCTTCGATGATGATTCAGCTGCTGACGGTGGGTATCGTACAATCCATATGGCGGCATCGTTCGGGCGCCGCGTAACCGCTGGAGGGGTTTGCTATGAAAATTCCCGTAGATAAGCTGACCCGCGCTTTTAAGATGGGCGCGTCCGTTAAGAAGGATTCCGATACGCCGGTGCGCGTCTCGGTTTATCTGGATTCGTCCGCCTCGCGCTTTCTGGCCGAGACGGTGCGTGACGCCTTTGTGCCGCAGACGACCTCGGGCATTGTGCGCGTCGAGCGTCTGGGGGAGGAGCGAATTGCTCCAAAGACCGATACCGATGTGGTGCTGGTGCTCTCGTGTGGTTCCGACCGCTTGGAGAGCGCCGTGCAGGAGCTCGTGATCGCCGGCGCGCCCGTGTGCGTGCTTGCCGAGTCTGCTGTGGAGGTGCCGTTTATCGAGGAGTCCACGCCCATGCTCGGCGTGGTAGCGGCAACCGATAAGACGTATCTGCTCGAGACGCTTGCCCGCTGGATTCTCGATCGCACCGACAAGGAAACGGCTTTTGCGGCGAACTTTGCCTTCATGCGCATCGCGGCGGCCAACCGCATCATCACCTCGTGCGCGCTCACCAATATGGCGACCGGTGCGCTGGTGTTTTTGCCGGGCGCCGATTATCCCGTTATGGCGCTGGCGCAGGTGGGCATGCTCTTTGAGCTCGCTGCCGTCTTTGGACGCGGCATTAAGCCTGAGCGCGGCTACGAGGTCGCGGGCGTGCTTGCCGGCGGTCTTGTGATCCGCGCGGTCACCCGCGCGCTCGTCAAGCAGACGCCGCATATCGGGTTTGCCGTCAAGGCGCTCACTGCTGCCGCGGGCACCTATGGCATGGGCCGTGCGCTCGTTTCGCTCTACGAGCGCGATGTCGACTACAGTCGTGCCAACGAGGTTGTTACTGCCACGTTCTCCCGCGTTCGCGATCTGGTGACCACGGTCGCGGGCGCTACCCGTCCTATGGCGTCCTATCAGGACGCATCAGATCTCGCTGCTTAGGGGTTTTCCGTTGCGCGTTGCATACCAAGACTGTTTTCATCTAATTGAGCCGCTGCTCGCTAAGGTCGAGAAGCCGAGCCGCTATATCGATCACGAGTGGGGCACGCTTTCCAAGGCCGATGCCGATTACCGTTGTTGTCTGATCTATCCGGACGTATACGAGGTCGGTCTGCCCAACCAGGGTATCGCCATCCTCTACAACATCCTTAACCAGGCCGAGGGCATCTCTTGCGAGCGTGGCTATGTGCCGTGGCCCGATATGGGTGACGCCATGCGCGAGGCGGGTATTCCGCTGCTGTCGCTCGAAGGTGCTGCTCCCGTTGCTTCATTTGATATCGTCGGTCTGCATGTGCCGCATGAGCTGTCTCTTATACACATCTCCGAGCCCACGAGACTAAGGCGAATCTCG
>URWS01000202.1 GCA_900551605.1 uncultured Collinsella sp.
TATGCAATAGATGGAGGATATCCAACCCTTGCGCTAGAATCATCCTCTGTATGCAACGTTTTTCTGGAGGACAAACCCCATGGATCAAAGCAAGCCTTCGTTCTTTATCACGACGCCCATCTACTACGTCAACGCCGATCCGCACCTGGGCACGGCTTATTCCACCATCATCGCCGACGTTCAGGCTCGCTATCGCCGTTCCGCCGGCTATAACGTCAAGTTCCTGACCGGCATGGACGAGCACGGCGAGAAGGTCGCCGAGGCCGCAGCCAAGCACAACATGACGCCGCAGGAGTGGACCGACAGCCAGGCCCCGCACTTCAAGGAGCTTTGGAGCAAGCTCGAGATTTCCAACGACGACTTCATCCGCACCACCGAGCCGCGCCAGCATCATGCCGTGCAGTACCTGTGGGAGCGCATGAAGGAGTCCGGCTACCTGTATAAGGGCAGCTACGACGGTTGGTATTGCGTGCCTGACGAGACCTACTTCACCGACACGCAGGTCCAGAAGGGTGACGAGGAGTACGGCAGCGTCGGCCAGCACCTGTGCCCCGACTGCCACCGTCCGCTCGAGCGCGTGCAGGAGGAGTCCTACTTCTTTAAGCTTTCCGCTTTCCAGGACAAGCTGCTCAAGCTCTATGACGAGCACCCCGACTTTGTCGAGCCCGCGTTCCGTATGAACGAGGTGCGCAGCTTTGTCGAGGGCGGCCTCAACGACCTTTCCGTGAGCCGTACGAGCTTTGACTGGGGCATTCAGGTTCCGTTTGACGAGGGCCACGTGACCTATGTGTGGTTCGACGCGCTGCTCAACTATATGACGGCTGTCGGCTACGGTGTCGATACCGACGAGGCCCGTGCCGAGTTGGCCTATCGCTGGCCCGCGCAGTTCCACATCGTGGGTAAGGACATCATCCGCTTCCACTGCGTCATTTGGCCCGCCATGCTCATGGCCATCGGCGAGGCCCTGCCCGAGCACGTCTTTGCCCACGGCTTCCTGACCGTGCGCAATGCCGAGACCGGCAAGGCCGAGAAGATGTCCAAGAGCCGCGGCAACGCCATCGCTCCGCAGGACGTTATCGACATGCTGGGCGTCGAGGGCTATCGCTACTACTTCATGACCGACGTCGTCCCCGGCACCGACGGTGCCATCAGCTTCGACCGCATGGAGCAGGTCTACAACGCCGACCTGGCCAACAGCTGGGGCAACCTCATCTCGCGTTCGCTCAACATGAGCGGCAAGTACTTTGACGGTTGCGCGCCCGTCAAGCCCGCATCGTTAGATGCGTTCGACAACCCGCTGGCAAAGATCGCCGATGGCCTGGTCGACCGCTACATGGCCAAGATGGACGTGCTCGATTACGGTGGAGCCAAGGACGAGGTCATGGAACTCATCCACGCCGCCAACCACTACATCGAGGACTCCGAGCCCTGGGCACTTGCCAAGGACGAGGCCAAGGCTGACGAGCTGGCATTTGTGATCTACAACCTGCTCGAGGCCATCCGCATTGCCGCTCACCTGCTGATGCCGCTCATGCCCCAGACTTCTGCCGAGGCTCTGCGCCGCCTGTCCTGCGAGGAC
The DNA here is from genome assembly GCA_900551605.1 of uncultured Collinsella sp. GTDB lineage: Bacteria > Actinomycetota > Coriobacteriia > Coriobacteriales > Coriobacteriaceae > Collinsella. The sequence continues at coordinate 1,580 of URWS01000202.1, forward strand.
GAGGCCGCGAGCGACGACCTCAAGGGCATTTGCGCTTGGGGCCTGCTTGCCGGCGGTCAGCCCGTCGAGAAGGGCGATCCGCTGTTCCCGCGTCTGGCGTAGAGACCGCGCGAGCGCCATATCGGCAATTTGCTGTTTAGCTGTAAGGGCATGGCCGCCACGGTCCATGCCCTTTTGTTTCAAGACGCCGCCATCATGCTAAGGAGGCAACCATGACAACTTCGCCTTTGGCAAACCCCACGGCCACCAGGGAGCTGCTGGAGGAGTTTGGCCTTGCGACCAAGCATCGCCTGGGCCAGAACTTTCTAATCGACAATCATGCGATCGAGCGTATCTGCGAGCTTGCCGAGCTTACAGGTGACGAGCGCGTACTCGAGGTGGGTCCGGGTTGCGGTACGTTGACACTCGCGTTGCTGCAGGAAGCGGCGTGCGTTACGTCCATTGAGGCCGATCCTGAGCTCGAACCGGTGCTCGACGCCCACGCCGCCGACTATGCCAACTTCCGCTTTATCATGGGCGATGCGCTCAAGGTGGGCCCGGAGCAGATTGAGCAGGTTGCGGGCGGCGAGCCCACGGTATTTGTCGCGAACTTGCCCTATAACGTGGCGGCGACGATCATTTTGCAATTTTTCCAGACGATGCCGGCGCTCAAGCGTGCCGTCGTCATGGTGCAAAAGGAGGTTGCCGATCGCATTGCCGCAGCGCCGGGCAACAAGACCTATGGCGGCTATACGGCAAAGCTCGGCCTGTACGCGCAGGTGACGGGTCGCTTTGAGGTGCCGCCGCGTTGCTTTATGCCGGCGCCGCACGTGGACTCGGCCGTCGTGCGTATCGACCGTGTTGACGGCGTGGTGCCCGAGGGGCTCGATCGCGAATTTGTGGCCCGCGTGATTGATGCTGCATTTGCTCAGCGTCGCAAGACCATCCGCAATTCCATGAGCGCCAACGGCTTTGCCAAGGACGTGCTCGATGTCGCCTTTGAGGCTTGCGGTATCGCGCCCACCACGCGCGCCGAGACGCTTGATGTTGCTGACTTTGTCCGTCTGGCCCAGGAGCTAATCCATGATGCCTAATGCCGAACGCGTGACGTTTACCAAGAAAAAGAAGACGGTTGCTTGTCCCGTGCCCTTGGCACCGCTTGCCGACACGCATGCGCATCTGCTTTCGTTCTGGGGCAAGGATGTGCCTGAGACACTCGTGCGTGCCAAGGCGGCGGGCGTCGACCTGTTGGTGACGATGTTCGACCCCATCGCTGATAAACGCAGTGTGACGGACTATAGCGACTGGCTGACGCGCGAGATTCTGCCGATGCAGGATATCCCGCAGATCAAGTATCTTGCCGGCGTGCATCCGTATGGCGCGCCGGACTATGCCGACGACGTTCACGCACAGGTCGTTGCCGCACTCGATGATCCCTTATGCGCCGGTATTGGCGAAATCGGCCTGGACTACCACATGGACTATGACGACGATATCGCGCCGGCACCCCATAACGTGCAGATTGACTGCATGGCGCGCCAGCTCGAGCTTGCCGTGTGCCGTAACGTGCCGGTGGAGCTACATCTGCGTCACGAGGACACGGACCAGGAGCGTACCTCGCACGTGGACGCCTACAACGTGCTTCGTGAGGTGGGCGTGCCCCAGGCCGGTTGTGTGCTGCACTGCTTTGGCGAGGACCGCGCCACGATGGAGCGCTTTGTGGAGCTGGGCTGCTATATCGCCTATGGTGGTGCGGCCACCTTTAAGCGCAACGACGACGTGCGCGAGGCATTTGCGGCAACCCCACTCGATCGAATTTTGTTCGAGACGGATTGCCCGTATATGGCTCCGGAGCCCATTCGCGGTCTTGAATGCGAGCCCGCAATGATCTCCATTACGGCAAACGCGCTGGTTAACGACCGTGTCGATCGCACTGGTGAGGACGCCGAAACAATCGCGCAAGCCGCTTGGGAGAATGCCTGCAAACTTTTTCAAAAATAGTTCTTGCGTTCGTGGTGGCGCTCCGTTATTCTAATTCCTGCACGCGGGCGTGGCGGAATTGGCAGACGCGTACGGTTCAGGTCCGTATGGGGGCAACCCCATGAAGGTTCAAGTCCTTTCGCCCGCACCATTGATTGAAAGAGCTCCCAGCAATGGGAGCTTTTTTGTTATGGGCCGTTTTTGGCAGATTTGACATATCGATTTCGCGCGGTAGATGTCCCTGTGGTCAAAAAGTGGCAAATATGAGTACTGACATGAAAATAGAGAGGTCGCGCGCGCAGACGTGGTGTAAGAGTGTCCTGAGGTCCGTCGCTGCAAGCCCCGATGTTACTCCTTCTTGAGGCCG
>URWS01000203.1 GCA_900551605.1 uncultured Collinsella sp.
TCTACACTTATGCGATCGTCGGCAGCGTCAGATGTGTATAAGAGACAGGCCCAGGCCCGCGAGCTTGGCTACACCATTAAGCTGCTGGGCATCGCCCGCAACACCGATGCCGGCGTCGACGTCCGCGTGCACCCCACGCTGATCCCTGCCGACCACATGCTCGCTAAGGTCAACGGCGCCATGAACGCCGTTTACGTGGTGGGCGACGCTGTGGGCGAGACCATGTTCTACGGTGCCGGCGCAGGCTCCTTCCCCACCGCGAGCGCCGTCGTGGGCGATATCCTGTCGCTGTCCGAGCAGATCAGCCGCGGCGTTGCACCGCTGCCCGAGATCGAGCCCTACGGCCACAACCTCGCCTTTAAGCCCATGGACGAGCTCCAGACCAAGTACTATGTGCGCCTGAAGGTCGCCGACCGCGTGGGCGCCCTGTCCGAGACGGTCGATATCTTTGCCAAGCACAACATCTCGATCTCGCTCATCAATCAGGTCGAGGATGGCAAGTCGGGCGTCACCGACACCTGCTCGGTCATCTTCCTAACGCACCGCGCGCTCGAGAAGGACGTCCAAGCTGCCGCCGCCGAGCTTGCAGGCGTCGACTGCGTGGCCGAGGTCGCCAACGTCCTGCGCATTGAGGACGTCGAGGCCTGGACCGAAGGCGTTATGGCCAACTAGTTCGGTCTTCGGTATACGACATATATGTTGAGGGGCTCCCGTCCGGTCTTGGACGGGAGCCCTTTTTGTTTGCGAGCTGGGGGCGCATTGGCGTGGCTTACGTTTGAACAACTTGACCGCTCATTGACAACCGGGGGTACCGTTCACCGATAAGCGGACGTGCTCGTTTTGGGTCGCCACTATGCTGTGCTGCGTATGTCCACACCCCCGAAGAATGGAGGCACCATGTTGCTCGAGGGTAAGAAAGCAATCATCACCGGAGGCACGCGCGGTATCGGCTACGCCATCGCCTGCCGTTTTATTGAGGAAGGCGCCGCCGTCACGGTCTTTGGCTCTCGCCAGGAGACCGCCGATGCCGCCGTCGAGAAGCTGACCGCAGCCTATCCCGAGGCCAAGGTCTGGGGCCGTTCCTGCGATCTCACCTCGCTCGAGGCCGTAACCGAGGCCTTTACCCAGGCAGCAGCCGACATGGGCGGCCTGGACACGGTCGTCAACAACGCCGGCATCTCCCAGCGCTCGCCACTTCTGGAGTACACAGCCGAAGAGTTCGCCAAGGTCATGGACCTCAACGTCGTCGCCGTCTTTAACGGCCACCAGGCCGCTGCCAAGATCATGACCGAGGCCGGTCACGGCGGCACCATCACCACCACGAGCTCGATGGTCGCCAAGTACGGTCAGCCCTCCGGCGTTGGCTATCCCACGTCCAAGTTCGCCGTCAACGGCATGGTCCAGTCGCTCTCGCGTGAGCTCGCCCCCATGGGCATTCGCGTCAACGCTGTCGCGCCCGGCGTGACCAAGACCGATATGGTCGCCAACCTGCCCGAAGAGGTCATCAAGCCCATCATCGCCACCATTCCGCTCGGCCGCATGGGCGAGCCCGAGGACGTCGCCAACGCCTTCGTCTACCTGGCGAGCGACATGTCCTCCTACGTCACGGGCGCCGTACTCCCCGTCGACGGAGCCGCCCGCTCCTAAGGAGCCACAAGCTTTGGCTTCAAGCTTCAACATAGCTCAACCAAAAAGGCGCGCCGTCTGAATCAACTGCAGACAGCGCGCCTTCTCCTGTTATGAAAGGGAAACTATGTCCCAGTATTTCGGATCAGAACGGGGCACGGTTTCCCCCAGGACCTCCTTGCGGAAACTGCATCCCACTCTGAGCGCCCATTCCGGGACACAGTTTCCCAACGGCCCCCGTTTCGGAAACCACATCCCGTTCCGAGCCTTCAAAGCGGGACGCGGCTTCCCCGAGAGAGTATCGACTACTTGCCGTCGTCGTCCTCGGCTTCTTCTCTTGCATAGAGCTCCAGCATGCGGCGGCGGTATTCGCGCACGGCGAGCTTGGCGCGCTCCAGGCGGCGACGCTCACGCGGGGTCAGCTCGGACGGGTCGACCTCGTCTCCATAGGTCTTATCGGCAAGCAGGTGCGCCGCGTCCACGATGCGGGCATCGATGTGGCCGCTCGCCGCCTCGGCGGAAAGACGCTCGGCAATCGTATCGAGCGTAGGCAGGCCCTCGAATACGCGACCATGGCCATGCGAAGTCAGCAGCTCATGCTCGCGCGCGAGCAAGCTCGCTAGGTCGTGGTGGGCACGCAGGATGTCGAGCGCATCGGATGGATGCTCGGCAACTTCTGCCACGGCGGCGACCGGCGCAGCATCCACCACGCGGTAGAAGAGCTGCGCGAGCAATGGCATCAAGAACACCGTGATGGCGCCGGCGGCAACCATAACCGACGCGATGTCTTGCGACAGCGCGCCCGCGTTGACGGCAACGCTCGTCACGGCAACGATGATCGGCAGCGCCGTGGTGCAGTACAGGGCCACGGTAATGCGACCATACGCCGACACATCGCGCGTCGCAGGGCAAATGCTCATAGAGACAAGGATCGGCACGGCACGAATAATCAGCAACGCCACGATAAAGCCCACGAGCAGACCCGGGCGCGACGCCACGGCCGTCAGGTCGATCTTTGCGCCCGATACGGTAAAGAACACCGGAATCAAAAAGCCGTAGGCCAGGCCGTCGAGCTTGGTCTCGAGCGTATGGTTGCCCTCGGGGATGATGTAGCGCAAGACAAAGCCGGCGGCAAAAGAACCCAACACGATGTCGAGATCAAAGACAGCTGAGAACGCCACGAGTGTGACCAGGATGAGCACCGTCAGGCGCACGAAGGTCTGCGACGTGGTATCGGCGCGTTCCTCGACAAACGCAAAGAAGCGGCTGCCGACGCGCTTGGAGCGGCTTGGGACCACGGCAAGCAACACGCAGACCACCGCAAACAGGCCAAGAATCACGAGCGTTTGGATGCCGGTACGGGCAGACAGCAGCACCGACATGGCAAGCACGGGGCCGAGCTCGCCCCAGGTGCCATACGCGAGAATCGAGTCACCCACGCGCGTTCCGACAAGTGAACGCTCACGCATGATGGGCACGAGCGTGCCGAGCGCCGTAGAAGTGAGGGCAAGCGTCACGGCGATACCGTCGAAATGGCTGACCGAGAACCACGGGGTAAAGCGCACGGCAAGCCAGGCGATACCAAACGTGACGACCCACGTTGCCAAGCCGTAGCGCCCCTCGACACCCGTGATGCTCTTGGGATCGATCTCAAAGCCGGCAAGCAGGAACAAAAAGGCCAGACCGAGCTCGGACACAAGCGAAACCTCGGCATCTACATGGATGACGCCGAGCATATGGGGTCCCAGCACCGCGCCGAGCACGAGCAAAAAGACCGTCTCGGGAACGGGTTTTCCAGGAATCGCCGAGGCGATGAAGGGGCTTGCAAAGGCCACGAGTGCGATGATGGCGAGCGAAACGAATGCCATGTGATGCCTTTCTCTTGTTTGCGCTTCACTGTAGCACCCTCGCCGTCCTCACCGCGCCGCGAGCTGTCGTATCATAGTGAGGTTTACAAACATGTGGCTCAAGGCGACCGCAGGGCAGACCCCGCAAACCGACCGCTGCCGCATACCGTACCGTACGCCCAACCGATCAGGAAGGCAGGAACCAATGGTCTCTCGTATCTACGTGGAGAAGAAACCCGGGTTCGACGTCGAGGCTCAGCAGCTCAAGGGCGAGCTGACCGAAATTCTCGGCATCAAGGGCATCGAGGCCCTGAGGATCATCAACCGCTACGACGTCGAGGGCATCGACGAGGAGCTTTTCCGCTCCTGCGTGCCGACCGTCTTTAGCGAGCCCCAGGTCTGTCTCTTATACACATCTGACGCTGCCGACGA
>URWS01000204.1 GCA_900551605.1 uncultured Collinsella sp.
CTTCCGGAGTATTCAACTTCTTTGGCTCCTAAGACAACGACAACAGACAAGGTCTATGCCGTCGACCAGGGGATGGCATATGCAACATCGCGTGCTAATCAGCAGGATATAGGAAAGCGTTTGGAGACTGCGATTTATGCTGAACTCATGCGCCGTACGGCAAACGGCCGGTTGGAAACGGTGACTTCATTTACGGCTCCAACGCAAGCACGAGAAAAAGTTGATTTCTTGGTCGGCGACGCTTTGGCATCGGAACCATACGCGCTTTACCAGGTGACAGTCGATATGACGGCAGAGAAAACGCGCAGGCGTGAAGTTGGTTCCCTTGAGGTTGCTATGGTAAAAACCGGTATCAAGGATGCCAATATCATCACGCTGCGCGAGGCGACCCAGATCAAAACGGAGCATGGCGTCATCGAGGTTATTCCCGCATGGAAATGGTCGCTTGGTCTGTAATGCTACGCCGGCCCGCCGGGGCCGCACGGCACCATGTTGATGACCGGCACTTTAGGAACGTCCCTAAGTGCCGGTTTGGCTGGTAAGTCGAGATGTGGGGAGCCCGTTGCTGGTATGGGACGGAGGGATTCCGCGTCCGCCTGGTCGGCGGCCGCGCTCCGCTGCGTCGCTTCGCTCCTTGCGTGCTGCGCTGGAAAACGCTTCGCGTTTCCTCAGCTCCGCACCCTTGCGGGTTCGAATCCCTCCGCTTGCTCACAAGAAAAGCCTCCCGATCGGCTATGCGTTCGAGAGGCTTGTTTCTTTGGCTGGGACGGAGGGATTCGAACCCCCAACAGCCGGCACCAAAAACCGGAGTTCTACCGTTGAACTACGTCCCAATGTGTGGTGTTGCCCAAAAGCAACTCGTTTAGTTTACCTAATCTGCGAGGGCATCGCAAACGCCGTCGAGCAGGCGTACGGCGAGTGTCTGCGCGTCGCTGGCCGTGAAAGTGCCGTTGTAGCGCGTCATGCCCGTGAGCTCAATGCGAATGCGAGCCGGCTTCTGCTGCGCGGCGACATTGGCAGTGCGGATGCGCTGGGCCAGGTTGTGGCACTCGGCGAGGGCAATCGTGGCGCGCGGTGCGGCGTCGGCGGGCAGCTCGTCGCTTGCGATCTCGAGCACCAGGTCAACGTCGGTTGGGACCTCGGAGTCGCAGAGCATCATGCCGCTGTTGTCGGTCGTTGCCGTGGCGATATTCCACATGCGCGACGCAACGCTGCGTGCGATGGGGTCCTCGCCGATAACGGCAATCTGGAAGCGCTCGAGCACGTTGGCGGCGCGAGCAAAACCGATACGGGACTCGGCTTCGGTGACCGAGGGCTTGCCCTCCCACACATGGTGCAGGCGGTTGATATAGGCGTAGGTGTCCTGGAAGGCCATGCCGTCGGCAAGCAGGCCGACATTTTCCTGGAACTGCTGCAGGGCGGCCTCGGTATGCGGACCAAAGTAGCCGTCGTCTTCGCCACAGGCAAAGCCCAAAACGTTGAGAGCGCGCTGCAGGGCCTGCACATCGGCGCCATGGAAATTGGGCATGCGCAGATAGAGAGTGCGGTCGCCCAGCTTATACGAAGCGTCTACAAGGGCGCTCCAGCAGGGGATATCGACGGTATGACCGGCAGCAAGGCCGCTGTCGAGCCTGAAGGTGCTGACGGCCTGCTCAGTGGTGGCTCCAAAGTACTTGTCGGTGACTTCGGCGGCATCAATCGTGTAGCCGAGCTGCAGGAGACGAGACTGCACGTCCTCGACGGCTGCTCCTTGCATGCCCGTTGTAATAGGTTCCATGAACGAACCCCTTTCGGCGTACCATTCGTACTATTTGAGCGTCTGTCGGATAGACAACGCAAAGGGATGCATAAACATGCACTCAACAGTGTAGCAAGTTGTGCCTAAATACGCTGCTGACAGGTTTTATAACCCCCGTTAGTTAAGACGCTCCACAAAGAAATCTGCCATGGAGAGGAACAGCTCGCGTGCGTGCGGATCAAGCTCAACGTTCTCGATGGCCGCTTTGGCCTTAGCGGTCAGGTCGAGCGCGTAAGTGTGGGCGTAATCGATGGAGCCGGTCTCTTGGAAGATCTCCACGGCGCGTGCGAGCTGCGCGGGATCATCGGTGCCCGAGGAAAGAATCGCCTCGACCTCGTCGTGGTGGCGCTCATCAGAGAGGGCATGTACGGCGACAAGCGTGCGCTTGCCCTCGGTGATGTCGGTGCGGAAGTCCTTGTTGGCGGCTTCCTTAGTGCCGACAAGGTTGAGCAGGTCGTCCTGAATCTGAAAGGCAAGGCCCGTGTGCAGGCCAAAGGCGCGCAGCGCTTCGATTTGCTTATCGCTGCCGCCGCCGATAATGGCTCCGGCGGCAAGCGGCGTGGCTCCGCTGTAAAACGCGGTCTTGTGCGTCGCCATGTCCAGGTAGTCATCAACCGAGATATCAAAGCGCCCGTCACGGACCCAACCCAGGTCGAGTGCTTGACCCTCGATGGTGCGGACGATCATCTCGGTAAGCTCGTGGAGCACGCGCAGCTTCACGTCGGACTCCAGCGTAGGGTCGTCGAGAACCGTCTTGGTGACCATGGTGAGCGCCAGGTCGCCACAATTGATGGCAAGGCCCGTGCCCTCGGTAAGGTGCATACAGGGCTTGCCTCGACGAAGCTGTCCGTTGTCGGCGATGTCGTCGTGGATCAGCGCGCCCGACTGGAAATGCTCGATAGCTGCCGCGGCGCTGCGGGCGCTCTCAAAGCTGCCGCCCACTGCGGTTGCGGCGAGCATGCAGATAAGCGGGCGGTGGCGCTTGCCGGCGTTGGCCGTAAAAGCCGAGAGCGGCGCATACAGGTAGCGCTCGATATCGGCAGAGGTCGCCTGTCCGTCAAAGAACGTGGCCAGATAGTCGTTAATCTGGTCAAAGTGCTGGGCTAAAAAGCTGGTAAACGGACTGGACACGGGTTCTCGCATTCTTTCTGAGGTTGCGTTGATGCAATATGCAGACAACATATTGCCACATTAGGGCGTTTGGCGCGGCAGTTTTGGCGATTTGGGACAACGGGCGTGCGTTTGATGGAGCGCGCCTAAATCAGCCTAAAATGCTCGAGCGCCGCAACGACACCGTCGTGATCGACGGTGTCGGTCACGTAATCGGCCTTATCCTTGAGATAGTCCGGTGCATTGCCCATGGCGATACCGACATCGACGGCGTTCATCAGCGAGACGTCATTGCTGGCGTCGCCGATGCCGTATACGGTTCCGTGGTGGGGATCGAGGGCGTCGAGTACAGACTGGATGCCCCCGCGCTTCGTGCATTCGCGGGGCGAGATTTCGGTTACCTCGAGTTCGAGCTCGTTAAAGCACAGCAGCGGCTCAAGTGCCTTATCTTGAGCGATGTGGTTGGCGAGCGATGTAGACATCAAGATCTTGTAGACACTGTAATGTTGCAGCTGCGTGACTGCGTCGCCCAGGGTGCGCGCGTATCCGGGAGCATCGGTGGCATCGGCACTCATGCGCACGACGCCGTTGAGGCCCTCAAAGCGGATGACCTCGCCCGATTGCTCAAGGTAGGGGGCAAGACGCTGCAGCATACTGGGCGTCATCGACAGATCGCGAATTGTGTGTCCGTTGATCTCGGCGTAACCGCCCGCAAGACAGACGATGCCGGTCCAGGGCAGCTCAAGAAGTTTGGGGTGGATGCAGCTCAGGGTACGTCCCGTGCAGATAAAGGCCATGTTGCCGTTGGCGACAAACTCGCGGATTGCCTGCGAAACCGCCTCGTTGGGATAGGGGGAGAGGTCCCGCTCGTCTTCGGGAAGGTCTTGGGCGAGCCTGGGGTCTTGCCAGGCGAGCGTTCCGTCGATATCGAAGAAGCAAATATCGCCGCGCTTATGGGC
>URWS01000205.1 GCA_900551605.1 uncultured Collinsella sp.
AGGGCGATGTCATCTACGTGGGCAAGGCGAAAAACCTACGCGCCCGCATGCGTCAATACGTGACACTGCAGGATGAGCGTCAAAAGATCCCGCTGATGATGCAGCTGGTGGCGAGCTTTGACTATATCGTGGTGGAGACCGAGCATGAGGCGTTGGTGCTCGAGCGCAATTTGATTGGTCAGTACCATCCGTACTTTAACGTCGACCTCAAGGATGACAAGAGCTACCCCTTTATCGCCATTACAAAGGGCGACCTGTATCCCGCTATCAAATATACGCGTGAGCGTCATAAGCCGGGAACGCGCTATTTTGGACCCTATACCGATAGCCGTGCGGCACGTGAGACGATAGATACGCTGCGCAAGGTTATCCCCATCTGCTCCGCATCCTGTGCGGAGTGGCGTCGTTGTCGTCGTATCGTCGAGTCCCACAAGGGCGAGGAAGACATCGTCAATATGATTTGCGCGCAAAACGGGCGTCCCTGCTTTGACTACCATGTCGGGCGCGGCCCGGGTGCGTGTGTCGGCGCGATTTCCCCGGCAGACTATGCCAAGAACGTCAAGCGTGTCGAGCGCTTTTTGTCGGGCCATCGCAAGGATGTCGTCGATGAGCTGACCTCCGAGATGACGGATGCCGCCGAGGCGCTCGACTTTGAGCGCGCGGCACGCGTCAAACGTCGTTTGGAGGTCATCAGGGGTCTGGACGATCGTCAGCAAGTCGTTTTTCCCTCCAGTGTCGATATCGATGTCATCGGTTTCTATCGCGAGGAGACCATCTCCGCCGCTTGCGTCTTTGTCGTGCGTGAGGGTCGAACGGTTCGAACCTGCGAGTTTATTCTCGATAAGGGTTTGGATGTCGACGAAGAGGAACTTCAATCGGGCTTTCTTAAGCGCTATTACGACGAGACGGCTGATATTCCAGCTGAGATAAACCTCTCTGTCGAGCTTGAGGATGCGGAGGCGCTGGGGGAGTGGCTTGCGGGCAAGCGTGAGCGTTCCTGCCATCTCCATAGGCCGCAGCGTGGCGAAAAGCACCGTCTGCTCGATATGGCATCCAAAAATGCGCGCCATGCCCTCATGCGCTACATGATGCGAACGGGGTACGCTGACGACCGCACCAATCAAGCGCTCCTGGAGCTCGAAAGTGCGTTGGCGCTGCCATCGCCGCCGTTGCGTATCGAGTGCTTCGATATCTCTACACTGCATGGCACCTTTACGGTCGCCTCGATGGTGGTGTTTACCAACGGGCGCGCCGACAAGAGCCAGTACCGTCGTTTTAAAATTCAGGCCGAATTGGACGAGGCAAACGACTTCGTTTCGATGTCCGAGGTTTTGGGACGACGCTATGCTCCCGAGCGCATGGCCGACGAGCGCTTTGGCTCGCGCCCCGATTTGCTCGTTGTCGATGGCGGTAAGCCGCAATTGACCGCTGCGATCAAGCAACTTGAGGCTCTTGGGCTCGATATACCAGTTTGTGGCTTGGCGAAGGCCGACGAGGAAGTTTTTGTGCCTTGGGACGAGACTCCTGTCGTGCTGCCGACCGGGTCTGCTTCGCTCTATCTAATTAAGCAGGTACGCGATGAGTCCCACCGATTTGCCATCACGTTCCATCGCGAATTGCGCGACAAAGCCATGACGGTTTCGGTGCTCGATGACGTTCCAGGCGTGGGACCCACCAGAAAACGTGCCATTATGCGCCATTTTGGCTCGATGAAGCGTTTGCGTGCGGCAAGCGAGCAGGAGATTGCAGAAGTTCGAGGCGTTCCGGCCGATGTCGCCAAAGCGGTCCACGAAGCACTTGTTGCATGGAATGCCGAGCGCGCCCAGACATCGGCCAACCGTTCCGAAAACTAAATGCGCTTCTAAACAACTGATATACATGATTGCGCGATTTTCAACCATTTATTTCGCCATGATTGCCTGCTGGTTTCGGGTTTTATTAACGCTAAAACGTTTGACTAACCCAAGCGAAAACCCTGCTATCCTGCGGGTTGACGAAGACTGATATCTCACCTCGTCGATACATACTGTCTGACGAATCGTTTGTCAATGAATTCGGTGAACGGTAGTAAATACCGTTCAAGCGGATGTATGTATCGGTCGCCGAGCGCGGCACCTCAGTTGGGTTCGTCGGTAGGTAAGGTATATATCGTCCGCAAGTTGCGCGGGGGCAAGTCTAGGTGCTCCCGAGTAAGATTCTCTATTGATAGGAGAAGACATGGCCATCATCAACAAGGGTATGTCCAGGCGTTCGTTCCTCGGCCTCACCGGCAGCGTCGCTGCTGTCGCAGGGCTTGGTCTCACCGGCTGCGGTGGCAGCTCTAGCGACGAGGGTTCCGCTTCCGGTTCCACCGATTCCGCCAACCGTGGCGGCGGCGTGATCACCGCTGGTTCCGCTTACGCTCCGTCCAGCTTCGATCCCGCCAGCACCGGCTCCGCTGTGGGCCTGGGTGCTAACTGGCACGTCGTCGAGGGCCTCTACGGCATCGATTACCACGACTACAGCACCTTCAACGAGCTCGCCACCGACGATCCCAAGTCTGTGGACGACACCACTTTCGAGGTCACCATCCGCAAGGGCGCCAAGTTCTCCGATGGCACCGAGGTCACCGCTGACGATGTCGTTGCCTCCTACACCGCTTGCGCTGCTTCCGCTACCTACGCTCCGTTCTTCCAGCCCTTCGAGTCCATCGAGGCCAAGGACGCCAGCACCGTGACGGTCAAGACCAAGGTCCCCAACTTCTCCCTGCTCAAGGATCGTCTGGCCATCGTCCGCGTTACCCCGGCCACTCAGACCGAGGAGGATCGCGCCAAGCAGCCGATCGGCTCCGGCCCCTGGATGTACGACTCTATCTCCGATACCGAGATCACCCTGGTTCCCAACCCCGAGTACAACGGTGAGTATGCTGCCGAGGATAAGAAGATCCAGTACAGCATCCTGACCGACCCCACCGCTCGCGTTACCGCTCAGCAGGAGGGCTCCACGCTCGTTATGGAGCTCGTTACCGCTGACGCCGTCGACCAGCTCGAGAGCGCCGGCTGCAAGATCGATAACGTTCAGGGTTTCGGCACCCGCTTCATCATGTTCAACGTCGCCAAGGAGCCTTGGAACAACGTCAAGGTCCGTCAGGCTGTCATGTATGCGCTCGACACCGAGAAGATGGTCAGCAACACCTTCGCCGGCCTTGCCACCGCTGCCAGCTGCTACCTGCCTAAGAGCTTCACCAACTATCATGAGGCTTCCACGGTGTACAAGACCGACGCCAAGAAGGCTAAGAAGCTCATAGAGGAGTCTGGCATCACCCCGGGTGCCATCACCCTGCGCACCACCGACAACGAGCAGATTAAGGGCATGGCCGCCCAGGTCAAGAACGACCTCGACGCTCTCGGCTTCGATGTGACCATCCAGACCGATACCTCGCCGGCCACCTACGCTGCCATCGACGGCGGCGAGGCCTACGATATCCTCCTTGCCCCTGGCGATCCTTCCTGCTTCGGCGCCGACCCCGACCTGCTGCTCAACTGGTGGTACGGCGACAACGTCTGGATGCAGACCCGTTGCCCGTGGAAGGAGTCCGCTGAGTGGCAGAAGCTCCACGGTCTCATGGACGAGGCTCTTGCCGCCGAGGGCGACGAGCAGCAGAAGAAGTGGAACGAGTGCTTCGACATCATTGCCGACAACGCCGTTCTGTACCCCGTTGTCCACGTCAAGACCGTCTCCGCTTCCTGGGACGATCCGTCCACTGCGCCCAACGGCGAGGCCCTCGATGGCTTCAAGGGCATCGGCACGACGAGCATGTCCTTCAGGGGCGTTGCGACCGTCAAGGCGTAAGACTCGCTTGAGTC
>URWS01000206.1 GCA_900551605.1 uncultured Collinsella sp.
ACCGTAGGCAAAGTCGGCCTGGGGGTACAGGCGCTTGATGGCCTGCGCCATGATGTGCGCGGCAGAGTGGCGGATGACGTGCGTGACCTCGTCCTGCGGGAGTTCGGCCACCGAACCGTCATTGTAGAGTGCCTTCATGGGTATGTTTTCTCCTCTCGGATGCCTGATGCAAGTGCGTGCGATGCGCTCGGCGTTTTTGACTTGCATCATTATAGGCAGGTTGCCTTGGTATACAAGCGCCCGCCGCACCTTAATGGCACGGCGGGCGATTTTCTACGCATGCTTCATCGTGTGGGGCGGGGTGTGGGGCGCGCGTGGCTTGCGCGGGACGCGCGGCGCCCGTGGCTTGCGGCCAGCCCGGCGATGGATGCGTTACTGGATGCGAGTTCGGCAGTAGGGGCAGACCTTCCAGTGCGCATCGAGCGGGCGATGGCAGCTGGGGCAGACATTGCGAACCTGGGTGTCGCACACCGGGCAGACGACGAAGTCCTTCTCGATGGGCGCGCCGCACTGCGGGCAGGTGCCGTACTGGGCAAGCTGGCGCTCGCGCAGGGCCATGTCCAGCTCCTGCTCCTCGCGGTCGGACGCATAGGAGTGCGGACGCAGGACCAGGTAGGCGATGAGGCCCACAAACGGGATGAGGGCGATGATGCCCCATGCCACGTAGGCGCTGGCGCCGCGGCGGCGAGCGTCGATGAACACATAGACGACCGACAGCACATACAGGGCGATGATAAAGCCAACAAAGGCATAGATGACGCCCATAAACTGCGGCGACATGAGCTCGGAGATGTACTTGGACATTAGGGGTACCTTTCGGGGTAGTTACAGCTCGGGTTAGTGTAACACGGGGGTCAACGATTTGGCAGGTCGGGGCAGTGGGCGGACAGAAACATCTCAATCTGTAACAGGTGGAGTCCTAAAACCTTTCTTACTGTTACAGATGAAGATGAACGGTCGGACCGCCGGGCCAATGTCTCAATCTGTAACAACAACTCGGCAAAACCGGGTCTACCTGTTACAGATCGAGACAAACGGTAAACCCGCCCGTCAAACATCTCGATCCGTAACATCTAGGACCCAAATCCACACCTTACTGTTACAGAACGAGACAAACGAAAACCGTCCCGACCGTTCATCTAAATCTGTAACATCTAGGGTCCAAAAACCCGTCTTACTGTTACAGATTTAGACAAAGGGAAACGTCCAATCCCAATGTCTCGATCTGTAACAGTTACTCACCAAAAACGGGTCTACCTGTTACAGATCGAGACAAAAGGTGAACCCGCCCGCCAAACGTCTCAATCTGTAACAGGCAACGGCATCGACCGCGAACCTAGGTGGCGGTGCCCGCGGTCTGGCAAGGACGAGATCCTCGCTGGCTCTCCCCTCGGCTGCCGTTGGCGGATGCTGCGGGGCTGTTCGCCGCATTGCCGCCGCGCTGGGGGTGCGCAGACCGTAGGATAGTCTTATTGACAGCCTGTCAACTCGTCTGGGAGGCACTGTGACAGAAACGTTTGATATCGCGATCGTAGGCGCGGGCATCACCGGATGCGCCATCGCGCGGCAGCTCGCGCGCTATGACCTGTCCATTTGCGTGATCGAGGCGGCCAACGACATCGCGCTGGGCGCCTCGAAGGCCAACGGCGGTCTGGTGCACGCCGGCTACGACCCGGCGCCGGGCACCGTAAAGGCGCAGGTCAATACCCGTGGCTGCGAGCTGTACGGTACGTGGGCCCAGGAGCTGGGCTTTCTGTTCCACCGCACCGGGTCGATGGTGCTGGGCTTTAACGACGAGGACCGTGCGCACTTGGAGCAGCTGCGCCAGAACGGCCTGGCCAACGGCGTGCCCGAGCTGTCGATTATTGGTCCCGAGCGCATCCGCGAGCTGGAGCCTCGCGCCAGTGCCGACGCCACGTGCGCGCTGTGGTGCCCCTCGACCGGGTTTGTCGACCCATTTGAAGTGGCTATCGCCGCGTTGGAGAACGCCCTGGCCAACGGGGTAACGTTTATGCGGTCCGCGCCGGTGGAGGCGATTGAGGTTGCTGACGGCGAGGACGATAGTGCTGCGCGCTTTACGCTAGTGACGCCCACCGGCGATGTGCGTTGCCGCTACCTCATCAACGCCGCGGGCAACGGCGCCGCCGACATCTCGCATATGACGGGCGCCGAGGAGTTCCAGATGGTCTGGCGCCAAGGCAACATCGTGGTGCTGGACAAGGAGCCGCGCACGCTGATGCCGCTCTACCCGGTGCCGACGCCGGTGTCGAAGGGCGTCATTGTGACGGGCACCGTGCATGGCAACACCGTGATCACCGCTACGGCCGCCGTGCGCGAGCCGGGTGACACGCAAACCTATGCGAGCGACGTAAACGCGCTGCTAGCCGGCGCGCGCAAGCTGGTGCCCGATCTGGATACACGACGTGTGGTGCGCGCGTTTGCCGGCGGGCGCCCGGTCATTAAGGGGACGAACGATTTCTTTATTGGGCAGTCGGCTGTGGTGCCGGGGCTGTTCCAGGCGGCAGGCATCCAGTCGCCGGGCGTGGCAAGCGCCCCGGCCATTGCTGAACGTATGGAGAGTGTGATGCGCGAAGCCGGTGTGGCTTTGTGCGAGCGTGCCGATTGGGATCCGATTCGTCGCGCGCCGGACGACTTTGACCGCGCGTCGCTCGCACGCAAGGAAGAGCTGATCGAGTCCGACCCCGCGTGGGGACAGATTGTCTGCCGCTGCGAGACGGTGCCCGAGGCCGAGATTGTTGCCGCGATTCATTGCCAGCCGGGTGCCGTTTCGGTCGAAGGCGTCAAGCGCCATTGTCGTGCTGGCATGGGTCGATGCCAGAGCGGTTTTTGTCAGAGCCGCGTTGTGGCGATTCTTGCCCGCGAGCTGGGCTGCGACCCCAGCGAGGTGTTGTTGGAGGATGCCGGTTCTTGGCTGGTTGAGGGACCGCTGAAGGGGGTGCGCTAGGATGGCGAAATTCAAATCGAGCGCGATTGATTGCAGCGTCGTCGAAGCCGTACAAACGCAAGCCTTCGACGTGGTCGTTATCGGCGGCGGACCTGCCGGCATGGCGGCCGCGCTGGCCGCGCATAAGACAGGCGCGCGCGTGGCCATCGTTGAACGTGAGCAGCACCTGGGCGGAATCCTCCGCCAGTGCATCCACCCCGGCTTTGGCCTGTCGCACTTTAAGCAGGAACTCACCGGCCCCGAGTACGCGCAGCGCTTTATCGACCAGGTGCGCGCAACCGACATTGTGCTGTTCCTGAACAGCATGGTGATTGGGATTGATTCGGGCGAGCCTACGGAAGACACCGCGGTCCATGCCGTCACGCTCATGAGCCCTGCCGGCATGCTGCAGCTCACCGGGCGCGCGGTCGTCCTTGCCATGGGGTGCCGCGAGCGCACGCGCAGCGAGATCAAGATTCCCGGCAGTCGTCCCGCCGGCGTGTTTACGGCCGGCCTGGCGCAGCGATACATCAATATCGAAAACCTCAAGCCCGGCTCGCGTGCCGTCATTTTGGGCTCGGGCGACATCGGGCTCATCATGGCACGCCGTTGCGCGCTCGAGGGAATTTCGGTCGAGGGCGTGTACGAGCTCATGCCGTACGCCAACGGCCTGCGCCGCAACGTCAAGAACTGCCTGGACGACTTTGGAATTCCGCTGCACCTGTCCACCACCGTCACACGCGTGATCGGCCACGACCGCGTGGAAGCCGTCGAGGTGAGCCAAGTAGACGAGCGCCTAGCGCCCATTCCGGGTACCGAGCGCATTGTTCCGTGCGACACGCTGCTGCTACTGTCTCTTATACACATCTGACGCTGCCGACGATCGCATAAGTGTAGA
>URWS01000207.1 GCA_900551605.1 uncultured Collinsella sp.
AGGAGGATAGCGCGGAGCTGCGCGACTGGGTGCGCCATGTGCAGGAGCTGGGCCCGCGCGTGGCAGTCGCCACACTTGGCGAGAAGGGAAGCATCGCCTATGACGGTGAGCGCTTCTATGAATGTGGGATCGTGCCGGCCGAGAAGGTTGTCAATACCGTGGGCGCCGGCGACTCGTATATCGCCGGATTCACCAAGGGTGTACTGGATGGGCTTGACGTGCCGGCGTGCATGCATGCCGGTGCCGAGCTTTCGTCCCGAGTCATTGGGTCGTTCGAACCGTACTAGGAATAAAAGCCTGGAAAGGAGTGCAAGATGGTAATCGATATGCTGGTCCAGCCCATGCTCTACGGCGAGATCTATACGCCAGGCGACGAGCCAGACGGCTTTGGTTTTTGGGAGCGTGAGTTTGGCATGGGGCACATGGGCCCCATGGACTGGGATGAGCTCGTGGCCGAAATGGATGTCTGCGATGTGCGGAAAAGCGTGCTCATGCCGCTCGATGTGACCACGGCGTGCGGCGGGCACTTTGGCACCAACGACCAGGTTGCCGCGCTTGTTGCCGCGCACCCCGATCGCCTATGGGGATTCGCGAGCGTGGACCCGCAAGTGAGTGGCGCCGCCGATGAGCTGGAGCGTGCCTTTACCGAGCTGGGGGCCAAGGGGCTCTGCCTGCATCCGGCAAAGCAAGGTTTTGCGCCCGATGATGCCGTGGCCGAGCCGCTCTACAAGCTCTGTGAGCGCTACAACAAGCCGGTGGTTTTCCATGCCGGTATGTCCTGGGAGCCGGGTGCGGAGCTTTCGCGAAGCCACCCGCTTGCGTTTGAGCGCACCATTGCAACGCATCCGGATGTGCGCTTTAACCTGACGCACTTTGGCTGGCCCTGGGTGCGCGAGACCGTGGCGATGCTGCTCAAGTATCCCAATTGCTATACGGATGCCTCTATTACCTATATCGATTCGCCCGAAGAAATGATGCAGCGGCTCTTCACCGTCGATATGGGACCGCTGTGGTATGAGCGTGCCCTGTCTCGTCAGGTGATGTTTGCCAGCAATACGCCACGCTTCCGCGCCTTCAAGCTCAAGCGGGCGCTTGATACTGTGCCCATGCGCGATGAGGCGCGGGAGAATCTGTATTCCGGTACGGCGCTGCGTTTTCTGAAAGGTGATGAGTGACATGGTGACACTCGAGACATTGAGCTATCTATCGACGGCGCCCGACCAGTTCATCGATATCACAGAAGATGTGCATGCCGCCATCGAGCGTAGTGCGGTGACCGATGGACTGGCAGCGATTATTTTGTCGCATACGACTTGCGGCATCGTGGTGAACGAGGGGCTTCCGTGCGTGGAGACCGATCTCATGGAGACGCTCGATCGCATTGCCCCGCCCGATGCCCCCTATGCGCATGCTCATTTCTTGCCGAGCTATGGTGCCACGGGCAATAACTCCTGTGGTCATATCAAGAGCATGATTTGCGGCAATAGCTGCTTCTTCCCCGTTCAAGACGGCCACATTGTATGTGGCGGGGCCCAGAACATCTACCTTGCGGAGTTCGATGGACCTCAGAAGCGAAAAGTGTTCGTTGAGGTGCTGGGCGAGTAGCAGTTGATGTCTGTGAGTCGGCGAGCTAAAGGAGATTGACCATGTCGTTTATGGCTTCGATGTTTGGGACCGAGAAACCGGTAATTGGCATGCTGCATCTGCAGCCGCTGCCTGGCGATCCTCTGTATTATCCGGGCGGCAGCGTTTCGCGCGTGATCGATGCCGCCAAGCGCGATCTCGAAGCGCTGCAGTCGGGTGGCGTGGACGGCATTCTGATCACCAATGAGCTATCGATGCCCTACGAGCAGCATGTGTCGGCAGTGACCCTTGCCGCTATGGGGCATGTCATCGGAGCTCTTGCCGCAGATTTCTCGACCCCTTGGGGTGCAGAGGCTATTTATGACGGCGATGCCACGATTGAGCTGTGCGCCGCCGTCGAGGCGCAGTTTACGCGCTGCAATTTCTGCGGTGCCTGGGCTGGCGACCTTGGCCTGATCAATCGTGACTTTGCGCACACCATGCGCCGCCGCGCCGCCCTGCGTCTGGATGACCTAAAGATGTTCCATTTCATCACAAGCGAGGGCGAGGTGTATCTTAACGACCGATCGACTCCCGATATTGCCGATTCGCTGGTATTCAACTGCCTGCCGGACGCCCTTGTTATTGGTGGGTCTGCTGCCGGGCGCGGCGCTTCGGGCGAACTTGCCGACGAGGTACGCGCCCGTGTTGGCGATGTGCCGGTGGTATGTGGAACGGGATGCCGCGAGAATACCGTTGCAGACGTGTTTTCGCATTATGATGGCGCGTTTGTCGGTACCTGCCTCAAGCGAGACGGCAAGCTCGACGCCCCTGTCGAAGCCGAACGGGTCGCGCGGTTCATGGCTGCCGCCCGTGCCGCGAGAGGGGAGTGAGCGGCATGCCGTACTATCTTGGCATCGACATAGGAACGAGTGCGTCCAAGGGTGTGTTAATGGATGCGGAGTGTCGAATTGTGGCGCAGGCATCTTGTCAACATGAGACCGAGAACCCTCAGGATGGTTGGTATCAGCACGATGCAGAAGCGATTTGGTGGGGTGATTTTTGCCGGCTGTCTCGCGAGCTTATCGAGCGCGCGGGCATCGAGGCGAACCAGATCCGCTGCGTAGGGTTGTCGGCTTTGGGCTGTGATTGCGTGCCGGTCGATGAAGATTGCCACGCCTTGGCTCCGGCAATTCTCTACGGGGTTGATGCTCGCTCGAAGCCGCAGATTGACGAGCTTCTTTCCGAATATGGCCCCGATCGCGCTCGCGAGCTCTTTGGACACGATCCGTGTTCGTCGGATATCGCCCCTAAGGTCCTTTGGTTTAAGGAGAATATGCCTGAGGTCCATGAGCGGGCGGCGAAGTTTCTTACGGCTTCGTCCTATCTATGCGCCAAGCTTACCGGCAGGTTTACGATCGACCGTTATCTTGCCGAGGATTTCCTCCCCTTATACGATCGCGGGACGTGGCAGGTTAATGAGCGCGGGTGCGCGCGGTTCTGCCGTCCCGACCAGATGGCCGAAGTCATGGCGGCGACCGATATCGCCGGTGTAATCACGGATCGGGCGGCGGTTGAAACCGGTCTTGCGAGGGATACGCCGGTGCTTGTCGGAACAGGCGATTCGGGCGCCGAGGCGATTTCTACCGGAGTGTTCTGCCCCGGGGACATGATGGTGCAACTCGGGAGCACGGCCTACTTTATCTATTTGGCGGACCATATGGTCGATGACGCTCGTCTGTGGCCAGGGACATTCATCATCCCCGGAACTTACGGTATCTGCGCCGGCACCAATACAGCAGGTGCGTTGACGGCGTGGTTGCGACGCGAGTTGTACCGCGATGCCGTGGATGCCGAACGCTCCGGCGGCCCCGATGCCTATGAGGTCATGGCGCACGATGCCGGACAGGTAGGTCCTGGAGCGGATGGCCTGCTGTGTCTTCCATACTTTGCGGGCGAGCGCACCCCGCTCAACGATCCCGAGGCGCGTGGCGTGTTCTTCGGACTGACCGAAAGGCATACCCGGGGTCATATGGTCCGTGCGGCTTTGGAGGGGGTCGCCTATACGGTCGCAGCGCATGTTGATATCATCGAGCGAGATCATGGATTGCCTATCGAGCACATCATGCTCGTGGGTGGCGGAACTAAGAATCCGGTATGGATGCAGACGATTGCCGATGTCTGCGGGCGCGCAGTTTCGGTTGCGAAGGTCACGGTGGGCGCATGTTTTGGCGATGCTCTTATGGCTGTCTCTTATACACATCTCCGAGCCCACGAG
>URWS01000208.1 GCA_900551605.1 uncultured Collinsella sp.
ACTTATGCGATCGTCGGCAGCGTCAGATGTGTATAAGAGACAGGGTAGAGGTTAATCTTTGCCGGCGCGGAAAGAGTCAGAGACCAATCGGTCACTGTTAGTGCTCCTCGAGCTGATTGCCGAGCGGAGTAAAGATATGCTCGCCGCTCTCGGGGTCGAACAGCTCGACCTGACCGGTGAGGACATCGATATACTGGTAGGACTGACGCGACTTGCGGCCGCGGCGCTCATCGACCTCGACGATAAAGACGGCGGGGTGGACGCTCTTGATGGTGCCCATGCGCTCGACGACGCGGGTGCGGCCCATGTTGGCCTTAACCTTGACGCGATCGCCCACCATATCGGTCAGCTTCTCGTGGATGTCGTCGACGTGATTGACTTCCATCTCTTCCATGAACAGGGCCTCCAGAAGGTGCAATTCAAAAAGGGGATAATACCCCTAAGATAGACAAAACTCTAATACTATAGCACCCTATTACAACCCCGCGCAAGTAGCTATTTTTGCTACTTACAGATTGTCGGTATCGAGGACGATGGTGAATGGGCCGTCGTTGACCAAGTCGACTTTCATATCGGCGCCAAAGATGCCGTGCGCCACGTGTTCGACATCTTGGCGAACGAGCGTCAGGAAGTACTCGTAGAGCTCGTTGGCAACATCGGGGGCGCCGGCATCCGTAAACGACGGACGGCGGCCGTGGCGGCAGTCGGCAAACAGCGTGAACTGCGACACCACGAGTACCTCGCCGTCGACATCGGCAAGTGCCAGGTTGGTCTTGCCGTTCTCGTCCTCGTTGATACGCAGCCCGCGGAGCTTGCCCCACAGCTTGTCGGCCTCGGCACGCGTATCGCCATGGCCCACACCCAGCAGCACCAGGTAGCCGCGTCCAATGCGACCCACGCACTCGCCGTCGACCGTCACGCCGGCGTTGAGCACGCGCTGCACCACCGCGCGCACGGCCTACTCCTCGCCCGTCAGTTTGGCGGATAGGTGCTCGAGCGCATGAAATCGATGGCTGATGGCGTTCTTCTCGTCCGCCGTCAGCTCGGCCATGGTCTTACCCGGCGTGTCGACCGGCAGGAACAGCGGGTCATAGCCAAAGCCGTGATCGCCGCGGCCCTCGTGCGCGATAACGCCCTCGCAGGTGCCCTCACCATAGGTGACCAAACCGTCCGTGTCGATGAGCGCAACGACGCTCATAAAGCGCGCGGTGCGCTCATCGTCCGCCACACCTTCCAGGTTAACGAGCAGCTTGGCGTTGTTGGCGGCATCGTCGCCGTGAACGCCCGCATAGCGCGCGCTATACACGCCCGGCTCGCCGCCCAGCGCGTCGACGACCAGGCCGGAATCGTCGGCGATGGCCATAAGGCCCGTCTCCTCGACCGCAGCCTGCGCCTTGATGATGGCGTTCTCCAAAAACGTCGTGCCGTTTTCCTCAGGATCGTCAAAATCACCCAGCTGGCCGAGCGCCACAAAGCGCACCTCGGGCATGACCTTGCCCAAAATGGCCTCGATCTCGGTGAGCTTGTGGGCGTTGCCCGTTGCCACGACGATGGTCGCCGCCGGGTCAAGGGTGTCGATGTCAATCTTCTCAAGTGCCATGACTGGCCTCCTTGTCTCTATATCAATGCCGCGCCGAGGGCAACGAGGGCCTCCGCCTCTCCCCTCTCAATCAACGGCAGTCTTGTGTCTAGACGTCTTCGCAGATAAAACCTACCAAAATAAACCTGTCCCTTTTTGGCAGGTTAGGCGAGGGCTTGGCGCTGGAGCTCGATGAGCTCGGCGATACCCTTGTCGCCCAGGTCGAGCAGGGCGTTGAGGCGTTTGCGGTCGAAGGGCGCCTGCTCGCCGGTGCCCTGGAGCTCGATCATCTCACCGGTGTCGGTGGCGACGAGGTTCATGTCGACCTCGGCATGGCTGTCCTCGGAATAATCGAGGTCAAGCAGCGTATTGCCGTCGACAACGCCCATGGAGATGGCAGCCACCTGCCCGATAAGCGGGATGCGCTCGATCTTGCCCGCCTCGACCCACATGGCGAGGGCGTCGTGCAGCGCCACCCAGGCGCCGGTGATGCTCGCTGTACGCGTGCCGCCATCGGCCTGAATCACATCGCAGTCGACGGTGACGGTGTACTCGCCGAGCGCCTTCATGTTGACGACGGTACGCAGGCTGCGGCCAATGAGGCGCTCGATCTCCATGGAGCGACCCTTGCGGTTGGCATGCTCGCGCTTGCAGCGCTTGCCGGTCGATGCCGGCAGCATGGCGTACTCCGCCGTTACCCAACCGGCTTTGGCGCCCTTGCGCCAGCCCGGCACGCCCTCCTCGATGGTGGCAGCGCACAGCACGCGCGTATCGCCAAACTCGGCCAGGCACGAACCGTGGGCGTGTTTCATGACGCCACGGGTGAGCTTAACGGGGCGCAACTCGTTGGCGGCGCGGCCGTTGGCGCGGTTGACCTGCATGTACTCCATAGAAATATCCTTTCGGCAAATGATGTGGCGAAGGCTTTGGCGGCTGCCTTACATCTATTTCAGCTCATCAATATCGATATGCTCGATGCTCTTGAGCGGCTGGCCGAAGATAAAGCTACCCGCCACCGCAAACTCGGCAATGTTATCGGCTGTCGTGGCAAAACGATGCTGCGGCTCGGCAGCGTCGCCCGCCAGCTGCTCGCGGCGCGTGAGGATATCGGTCAGCTCGCGGGTGGTCTCCTCGGCGGAGCTCACCACGCGCACCCCGGGCCCCAACGCATGGCGGATAGGCCCAACGAGCAGCGGGAAGTGCGTGCAGCCGAGCACCACAGTATCGATACCGCGATCGCGCAGCGGCTCAACCGTGGCGCCGACCAGCGCGCGCACGGCAGGCGTATCGAAGATATCCTCGTTCTCGAGCCACTGCTCCTGCAGATGCGCGCCCGAAGCGAGCTCGTGCTCAACGACCTCGACAAAGCTCGAAGCCGGGCAGCCGTACACATCGACGCCGGCATCCAAGTCCTGGATGGCACGTGTGTAAGCGCCCGAGCGAATGGTGAGGTTGGTGGCAAGCACGCCCACGCGACGCGTGCGCGTGCTGTTGATTGCCGCACGGGCACCCGGTGCGATCACGCCGATCACAGGGACGTCGAGCACCTGCTGTGCCAGACGCAAGGCCGCGGCAGTCGCCGTGTTGCAGGCGATGACCATGATCTTGACGTCGTGCCTCGATAGCCAACGGCCCGCCTGCAGCGCAAACGAGCGCACTTCGTCCTCGGTGCGGGTGCCGTAGGGACAGCGCTTGGTGTCGCCAAAGTAGTAGACGGACTCGTGCGGCAGCGCCGTGGCGATCGCACGCGCAACCGTCAGACCGCCCAGACCCGAGTCAAACACGCCGATGGGACGCGTGTCGCCCGCCAGATTCTCGATATCGGACATGACCTCTCCAGATTCTTTCTCGAAAAGATATGGCCCAGCGCGATGGAACCATGCTACGAACGAGCCGCGACGAGCAGCTCCGCCGTTGCCACCCAACCGTCGACAATCTTGCCGCGCGTGACGTAGGCATTGTCGCAGGTATCCAGGAACTCGGGCGCGCCGGCGCTGGTCAGGCCGTTCTCGACCAGGCAGAACGTGCCCACGTGGTCGGCCATATAGAAATCGGACTCGGAATCGCCGAGTGCCAGCGTCTCCTCGCACTCGATACCCAGGTGCTCGCAAAAACGTGCGATGGCGACACCCTTGTTGAGGCCCGCGGGATTGATGTTAAACGCGCGACCGTCCTCGACGCGATCGAGCTCGAGCGTTGTCGGCTTG
>URWS01000209.1 GCA_900551605.1 uncultured Collinsella sp.
TCGCCTTAGTCTCGTGGGCTCGGAGATGTGTATAAGAGACAGCCACCGTCGCGGGTGCCCTTTCGACCTGCCTGATCGGCATCTTCTCGCGCGAGCACGACGGCGTCTTGCTTGCCGGGTGGCAGTTCTTGGTCGGGGGCCTGGTCCTCACCGCCATCGGCTTTTTGATGGGCGGCGCGCTCTCCCCCACGGCGATTGTCCCCGCCATCGCGCTCATCATCTACATGGCGCTTATCTCCGCGGTCGCTTACTCGCTGTGGTCGCGCCTGCTTGCCGTCAACCCCGTCAGCCGCGTCTCGGTCTTTGGCTTTATGAACCCGGTCTTTGGCGTGCTGCTGAGCGCGCTGCTGCTCGGCGAGGGCGCTGGCACGAGCCCCGTTACCGTCATAGTTGCCCTGCTGTTGGTCTGCGGCGGCATCATCATTGTCAACAAACCCAAAAAAGCCTAGCGAGCTCACCTTTTTAGGAAGGGCATTCGCATACTTAAGCTTAATGGAATACATCGATGAGCTGAGGGCCGCCACGCACGCAAGCGTGCGACCCTTTTCCTAGCGTATCTGGATGCCGGCTTTCTTTTTCTCGGCCTTGACGCGGTAGAGCTCCGCATCGGCAGCGCGAAGCAAGTCTTGCCAGGTATCAACACTATCGCCGACCCGCGCGTAACCGATGGACATCCGCAATGCATACGGTACCTCGGCACGAGCGAGCTCGTCGTCAATCGCCGAACACAGGTCTATGATGTCCTGTTCCGCCGCTGCCTTTTGGAGCACCACAAACTCATCGCCACCATAACGTGCGATAAAGCCACCAGCCGGCGAGCAGACGTCCTTGAGCGCCGTCGCAACAACCTGAAGAGCATGGTCGCCCTCAACATGTCCATAGTGATCGTTAATCTGCTTAAAACCGTCAGCATCCATCATCAGCAGATACACACCCTCGGCCTGGTCAGCACCCGAGAACAGCGACAGCATATAGGTCTCAAAACGGTTGCGATTGTTAAGGCCAGTCAACGGGTCGGTCGAGATCAGCTGCTCCTGGCAGATGATGTAGAGCAGCAGGATGCTCAGCGTTATACCGACACAAAGGCCCGGTATCGAAAACACCACCTGGAAGGTACCACCCACCAGAGCGGGAACCGCAAAGAAGGCAAGAGTGCGATAAATGGCCTTCTTTTGCAGGCTTTCGACTTTTCGAGCATGGACAAAGGCATGCAGGGACGTATATATGACGTAGCAGTAGCTAACAATAGGCTGAATCATATAAGCCGCACCGCGACGATATACGCCCTGTGCATCGATGTAGAACAGGGCGTGTGTCCAGTAGCTTGTAAACGCCAACACAACCACCAGCACCGTCGGAAGCGTCGCGAGCACCACCCTGGAGCGCGTGGTCAGAAGTCGAGAGCCCTGCATCGTCTCGGAATAGATGAACCAGATGAGGCACGCGATGGCAAACAGCGAAAACGAAACCGCGTTGGAAACCCAGTTGGCAGCGATGCCCAAGGAGGTGTTAACCCCGTCCGAGAGCGTCCAGATCATATCGAAGAAGACATAGGCGGCAGATGTGTAGCCGAGCATACTGAACAAAAGCTGCTGGGTGCTCGAGAACAGGGAGCGACGGCTTCGTGCGGCAAGTACGATAAGAATAATCATGCACAGCATAAATATCTCGATCTTGAGTGCCTTAACCACTAGGTCCCATCCCCTCTATATCCAAGTCGCCAGAATCGCCCGAGTCATGCCCGGGCACCAAACACCCCTTACTCCGCAGGGGTAAAGGGAATAATAGCAGAGCGTCCGAATGACTCTGGATAACAGATGCCGTTCGGACGCTCTGATGGCGCGAATTGCACGCACCGTTTCACTGATTCGAAGAGACGACTACTCGCCGTCGATATCGGTCGCAACAGCCTCCTCGATAGCCTCGACACCGGCAACGGACAGGTCTTCCTTGCCCTGGCAGAACTTCTTATCGACCCAACCGGTCAGGATCGGAGCCATGATTGCCGTGATGATAACGGCAGTGGCGATCTGGGCGTACGCGGTGGGTGCAAGCTCGGCGTAGCGCGGCGCGACCTCGGCGAGAGCAACCGGCGTGGTCATAGCCGTGCCGGCGATGGTGGAGCAAGCCACGGCAGCCTTGCCGTTACCACCGCACAGACGCTCGAACGCAAAGGTGATGGGACCGACGACAAACAGCGTGACAAGGCCCAGCAGGATGCCCGAAATGCCGCCGGTGATGAAGCTCGAAAGGCTCATGGACGCACCGAGCTGAAAACCGATGACAGCGATCGCGGGATTGGCGCCGGGGACCAGCAGGTTCTTGATAAACGGGAACAAGTTGCCCAGGACCATGCCGATAACAAGCGGCAGGATGGATCCGATGATAGTGCCGACGGGGATGTTGGCGAGACCCGAGACACCGAGGATGATCATCGTGACGGCGGGGCCGGCCGTAAAGAACAGGATACCGACGGCGCCCTGCTCGGACTCATCGCCGAACTCGCCCATGATGCCCGTATAGAGCGCCATGTTGCAAAACGTGATGCCGCCGATGATAGACACGGAGCTCAGACCCAGGAAGTTGTCGTTAAAGAAATATGCCACGCCCAAGCCGAGAGCCGCTGCGACGACCAGCTTGGGGATCAGCACGACGATACCGGTCTTGATGGCGCCCGGCGTGGACTTAAAGCTGATGCCGGCGCCCACAAACAGCAGGATCGCGGCGACGATGGTATTGGACCCACCGCGGCAGGCAGCCGTAAAGAAGCCGCCGATCTCAAAAACCTGCGGGCAGAAGGTGTTGAGCAAAAGACCGACGATCATGGGATAGATCATGATGTCGCCCGGGATGCGCGGTACCTTGAATTTCTTTTGCTCGTTGGCGGTCGCTTCCTGTGCCATGAAACCCCCATTTCCGCTGACGCAGAACAAAAGCCCACGTCACGCTTTGCTACAGTAAAGTTTGACCATGGTACCAGAAGAAGCAGACCGCCTCGGTGAGAAATTCGATTCGTTAGGCCGGGACGATAACGCGTCCTGCTCCTATACGAGGCTCAAAACGATATAGAACACGATGCCCGAAACGCAGCACCACAACATCGACTTTGTCTTGATTGCCACCGCTACGACGCCGGCGGCCGCAATCCAGGGAACCAAGGCAGGCCAGAGTCCCGCGTCGAACGCGCCGGGGTTCACCAAGTCGTTGGCGACCAGCGCGGCAAAGGCAGCGGGCGGGATATAGCCCAGGGCCTCGGTAATGCGGGGCGACAGGGTCCGCCCGCGCAAGGCGAACGCCGGCGCGATGCGAAAGAACGCGATAGCAGCCCACGACGACAGCCACAGAACCAAGAACTCGTTAACGGGCATCGCGGGCACCTCTTCCGTCAAATACAGCATCGCACGCCAGCGCAATGGCAATGCCGACCACGACACTTGCCGGCACGGCAATATTCGTGAGGCCCAAGAACTTGCATACGGAGACGGATACCGCACCCGAAACCGCCGCGACAACGTTGCCGCGCGACAGCCGCTGCGAAAAGAGCAGACAGATAAAGAGCGAGGTGCAGACAAAGGCTGCAATGGCGGTGGGAACATCGACAACGGCGCCGACGATAGCGCCCATCGTACACGAAACGCCCCATGTTGCGATAAGGATCGCGTTGAGCACAAAGGACTCGCGCGGGCCCCAATCCTCCCCTTCAACCAACTTGGCAAGCGAGATGCCATATGCCTCCTGTCTCTTATACACATCTGACGCTGCCGACGATCGCATAAGTGTAG
>URWS01000210.1 GCA_900551605.1 uncultured Collinsella sp.
ACTTATGCGATCGTCGGCAGCGTCAGATGTGTATAAGAGACAGGTGTAGATGGGGCCCATGAGCGTCACGGCCACATCAGAGATGCGGGTACGCGGCGACCAAACATACCAAATGCCCACAGCGAGCATCAGGGCAAAAAGCAGCGCATTAAGCAACATCGAATCGCCCAACGCCGACAGCGGAAAGAGTACGGCGGCAGCGATACCCATGCGCTCGTTAGCCATCTTGCCATCGAGCCTCGTCATACGGAAAAACTCATAGCAGCACAGACCGCTCATGACAGAAACAAAGATGGCCGTGGGCACGATACCCAAAACCAGGCACAGGATAAAGACAACGGCATAAACGATACCGGCGGCGGCACGGGTAATAAAGCCCGCAAGCCACGAACCGGTGCCATTCTTCGCTGCGGGCGCTCCCGCAGCGACAGCCTTGCGCTCAGATGTCTTGGGAGCAGTTGCCTTGGGACGATCGGACACGATTAAGCCTCCTCGGTCTTGCTCAGACCACCAAACCTACGGTCACGGCCCTGATAGGCCAAAATGGCGTCGACAAGGCCCCAACGATCAAAGTCGGGCCAATAGGTATCGGTGACGTAGAATTCGGAATAAGCCACCTGCCACAGCAGATAGTTCGAAAGGCGCAGCTCACCAGAAGTGCGAATCACAAGCTCAGGATCGGGAAGGCC
Source organism: uncultured Collinsella sp. (assembly GCA_900551605.1). Classification (GTDB taxonomy): domain Bacteria; phylum Actinomycetota; class Coriobacteriia; order Coriobacteriales; family Coriobacteriaceae; genus Collinsella. The sequence continues at coordinate 690 of URWS01000210.1, forward strand.
GGCGGTATAGAGGTGGGAAGCCACCATGTCGTCATCAATTGCGCCAGGATCGATCTTACCGGCAGCAGCGTCGAGTGCGATCTGACGGACAGCGCGGGTAATCTCGGCACGCGCGCCGTAGTTGACGGCAAGCGCCAGCGTCATGCCGGTGTGATTGGCGCACTCGGCAAGACCGCGTTCAAAAACGTCGCGGGTCTTCTTGGGCAGCGCGGAAATGTCACCCAAAAAGACAACGCGCACGTTTTCGCGCTTCAGAAGCGGCAGCTCGTCGATAAACGTCTTGGCAAACAGGTGCATCAAGACGTTGACCTCATGCTGCGGGCGGTTCCAGTTTTCGGTAGAAAACGCATAGGCCGAAAGCACGTCGACGCCCAGACGCACGCAGGCGGTAATAATCTCGCGAAGGGAGACAATACCCGCCTTGTGGCCCTCAGTGCGCGCAAGACCGCGCGACGTGGCCCAACGACCGTTGCCGTCCATGATGCACGAGATATGGTGCGGAATGTTATTGAGGTCAAGGTCGGAAAAACCGACGCCCGCAGGGGCGTCGGCAAAGTACTCGACCAGTTTATGCTCGTCGTATTGCACCTTAGATCTCCATGACCTCGGCTTCTTTTTCCTTCAGAAGCTCCTCGACCTTGGCGACATACTCATCGGTGTGCTTCTGGACCTTGGCCTGCTCGCGACGGACATCGTCCTCGGTGAGCTCCTCATCGCGCTCGAGCTTGTTGTTGAAGTCGCGACGGATGTTACGGATAGACACCTTGGCCTGCTCGGCGTACTCGCGGCACTCCTTGACGAGCTCGCGACGGCGCTCCTCGGTGGGAGCCGGGAACGGAAGACGAACGACGGTGCCATCGGAGTTGGGGGTAATACCCAGATCGGAAGCGCCGATGGCCTTGACGATAGCATTGATGAGTGCCTTGTCCCACGGCTCGATGAGCAGCATGTGGGCCTCAGGGGTCTTGACGGCGGCAACCTGCGTGACCGGCGTGGGAACACCGTAATAATCGACGGTGATGTCGGACAGAATGTTGGCATTGGCGCGGCCGGTACGGACCTTGGAGAAGTTATGCTTGAGGGACTCGAGCGACTTGTCCATATGGGCGGTGATGTTCTCTGCCATGCTTAATCCTCCTGATAGACGAGCGTGCCGACGGGCTCACCCGCGAGCGCGCGCTTGACAGTGTCCTCGCCATCGATGTTGAGGACCAAAATCGGCATACGGTTATCTTGGCACAGTGCCGTAGCCGTGGAATCCATAACCTGCAGACCGCGGACGAGCACCTCATGGTAGGTGATCTTGTCAAAGCGGACGGCATCGGCGCACTTGACGGGATCCTTGTCATAGATGCCGTCGACCTTGGTGGCCTTGATCAGAATCTCGGCGCCGATCTCGCACGCACGAAGAGCCGCGGCGGTGTCGGTCGTAAAGTACGGATTGCCCGAACCGGCGGCAAAAATAACGACGTTACCCTTGGAAAGGTGGTTGATGGCGCGACGGCGAATATAGGGCTCGCAGATCTCGTTCATCTGAATAGCGCTCATCACGCGGCAGGGAACATCGTTATGCTCGAAGGCATCCTGCAGGGCGAGCGCGTTCATAACGGTTGCCAGCATGCCCATGTAGTCGGCCTGAGCACGCTCCATGCCACCGGCAGCGCCGGCCATGCCGCGGAAAATATTGCCGCCGCCGACAACGACGCCGACCTCATGGCCAACGGCGAGCAGCTCCTTGACCTGCTTGGCAAGATGGTCGGTAACCTTGGGGTCGATGCCATATTGGCCGTCGCCCATCAGTGCTTCGCCAGAAAGCTTAAGAAGCACGCGTTTATATCGGATGTCGGACAAAGCGATCCTCCTTTAGATTGAACTCTCAACATTCTATCAAAGGCTCTAAGAAGAGCCATGAAAAAGCAGGCTGTGAGTAAAACCCACAGCCTGCTCATTACCAGCTACAAGAGCTTATTTACTCGCCACGGACCAGACGATCAAAGGCAACGACGGTAATGGTGTCGCCGAGCTCCTTGGAGACCTGCTCAGCGTACTTCTTGATGGTGAGGGAGCTGTCCTTGATGAACTCCTGCTCGGTGAGCACGGACTGCTTGTAGAACTTCTCCAGACGGCCGACAGCCATCTTCTCCTGAATGGCCTCGGGCTTGCCGGACTCGGCAGCCTGAGCCATGTAGATCTGCTTCTCGTGCTCGACGGTCTCGGCCGGAACCTGATCGCGGGTAGCACAGATCGGGGCGACGGCGGCAACCTGAAGGGCAACGTCGTGAGCGAAGGTCTTGAAGGACTCAGCCTGAGCGGTCTCGGCCTTCTCGAAAGCAAACTCGACGAGGACGCCGATCTTACCACCCATGTGGATGTAAGAAGCGAGCGCGCCGTTCTCAGCCTTGCGGGCAGCGAAGCGGGAGATCTTCATGTTCTCGCCCATGATATGAATCATCTCGGTGAGCTCGGAGGAAACGGTCTCCTCGCCCATCGGCTTCTCAAGCAGAGCGTCGACGTCAGCAGGCTCGGTGGTAGCGACAACCTCAGCGACCTTGGAAGCAAAGCCGGTGAACTTGGCGTTGGAGCCAACGAAGTCGGTCTCGCAGGAGAGCTCGAGCAGAGCGCCGGTCTTGCCATCCTCGGAGACGAACGCGGCAACAGCGCCCTCGTTGGTCTCACGGCCAGCCTTCTTGGCAGCCTTGGCAAGGCCGTTCTTACGCAGAACGTCGACAGCGGCGTCCATGTCGCCGTCAGCCTCGACGAGAGCCTTCTTGCACTCCATCATCGGGGAGTCGGTCATCTCGCGGAGCTGCTTGACCATAGCGGCGGTAATCTGGGCCATTGTGGTTCCTTTCAAAGAGATGAAAAAGAATTAACTAAGACTGATTTACTCGGCCTTGGGCTCAGCGGCCATCTCGGCCTCGGAGACCTGCTCCTTGCCGGAGCCAGCGAGGCAGGCGTCAGCCATGAGCTCGCACATAAGGGTGACAGCGGAGATAGCGTCATCGTTGCAGGGGATGCCGTACTCTGTCTCTTATACACATCTGACGCTGCCGACGATCGCATAAGTGTAGAT
>URWS01000211.1 GCA_900551605.1 uncultured Collinsella sp.
ACACTTATGCGATCGTCGGCAGCGTCAGCTGTGTATAAGAGACAGGGGCCAGCCACTCCATGAGTGCCGGCAGCGCCTTGCAGGTGAGCGGGCCGTAGGTGCGCTCGATCTCGTCGGCATGCACGGCACCCGCCGGCATCTCCGTCGGCGCGGCATACGCGTTGCCCGCGATGGCGGCAGCCAGAGCATCCTGCGGAGAGAGCGCCGGAGCCACCAGACTGTCGAGCGGATTGGAGCCAGCGGCGTCACGGGCGCCGACCAATGCCTCAAACGAAGACGCAGGCGCAGACGGTCCTGGCTCCGGTGCGGGCGCGCTCACCACGACGGGCTCGGGCTCAGCGCCAGCGGGCACATCGGCAACGCCAGCCGCACGCAGCTCTTCCAAGCTCTCGAGCGTACCCTCGATATCCTCGTGCGTCTCCTCAAATTCGGCTGCAACGCCCAAGAATTCCTGGATGTTCTCGGCGCGGCTCTCAGACTCCATGGTGCCCTCGGCGCGGAACGCCTGCAGCAGGCCCGTTTTGTCGACAATCATCTCGACGACGTCCTTGAGCTCGCCGTCCATGCGACGGCCCTCGCGCACCAGCGCCACAAAACTCGACAGGCCGTTACGCACCTTGGCGCTAAACATGCCCGTCTCGGCCGTCGCGATCTCGCAGGCCTGGAAGAACGAGCAGCGGTTATCGCGCGCCAGCTGCTCAATCTTTTGGATCGAGGTGGAGCCGATACCGCGTCGCGGCGTATTGATGACACGCTTGACGCTCATCTCATCTGCCGGATTCACAATCATCTTGAGGTAGGCCATGACGTCGCGAATCTCGGCGCGGTCGAAGAATCGCGTGCCGCCGACGATTTTGTAGGGCACGCCCGCGCGCAGGAACATATCTTCGAGGATACGCGACTGGGCGTTGGTGCGGTAGAACACGGCGATATCGTCGTAGCTCGTACCCTTGGCATGCAGCTTCTCGATCTCGCCGGCAATCCAGCGACCCTCGTCGCGCTCGTCGCTTGCCTGGAAAGCCTGAATCTTCTCGCCATCGCCCTCGGCCGTAAACAGGCGCTTGTCCTTGCGCTGCGAGTTGTGGCGAACAACGGCATTAGCGGCGCTCAGGATGTGACCCGTAGAGCGATAGTTCTGCTCCAGCTTGACGGTCTTACAGTTTTTAAAGTCCTTCTCAAAGTCCAGGATATTGGTGATGTCGGCGCCGCGCCAGCTATAAATGGACTGGTCGTCGTCGCCCACGACCATGAGGTTTTGGTACTTGGCGGCCAGCAGGTTGGCGATCTCGTACTGGACGTGGTTGGTGTCCTGATACTCGTCGACGCTAATGTAGCGGAAGCGCTCCTGGTACTTATCGAGCACCTCGGGGCGGGTGCGCAGCAGCTCGAGCGTGCGCACGAGCAGGTCGTCGAAGTCCATCGCGTTGGCGGCGCGCAGGCGGCGCTCCAGCTCCAGGTAGACCTGCGCGGCCTTTTTGTCATTGGGGCTGTCAGCGGATTTGAGCATGTCCTCGGGCCCGATCATGGCGTTTTTGGCCGAGCTGATCTTGCTGCGGATCATGTTGATGGGGAACTGCTTTTGCTCGATGCCGAGCGCCTGCATAATGTCACGCACCATGCGCTTTGAGTCATCGTCATCGTAGATGGTGAACTGGCCGGTGTAGCCCAGCAGGTCGGCGTCCTCGCGCAGCATGCGCACGCACATGGCATGGAAGGTGCACACCCACATGCCGCGGGTGCCGCTGGGAATGAGCGCCGCCAGACGCTCGCGCATCTCGGCCGCGGCCTTGTTGGTAAACGTAATGGCAAGAACCTGCCAAGGCTTAACGCCCAGGTCGCCGAGCATATGTGCGATGCGGAAGGTCAGGACGCGGGTCTTGCCCGAGCCGGCGCCGGCGAGCACCAGCAGCGGGCCCTCGGTGGTCAGGACCGCCTCGCGCTGGGCGGGATTAAGACTGTCGATGTCGACGAGCGGCTTGGCGGGCTTGGGCGCCGGCGCGGGAGCGTCGTAGATGTCGAGCGGAACGAGCTCGGGCTCCGGCGCAGCGGGGGCGGTGTATGCATCGAGCGGCACGGGTTCCGGCGCGGGCGGCACGGGCGCGGCAGTGTTCTTTTCCCAGGGCAGGGGCTGGGTCATGGGCGACTCCTCATCTGACGGACGGCGCGCCTGCGGGCGGCGCCATAGTTTGAGCCGTACCAGTATACCGACCCGCGCGGACACCGACGCAAATCACACCACGACTCCGCGCACCGCCACCACCCAAGCGCCCCAAATAAGTTGCGGTGAAATAGTTCCTGAAACCAGCCTTCTGGCCCCCAAACAGGAACTATTCCACCGCAACTTCGATTGGCTTGGAGGGCTAGAATATCTACCACTTCTACCTCATCCCCACATGGCAGGAGGACCTCTGTGAAGCATAAGGTGCTCTATTACATGGTCGACGGTTCGACCGAGGCGGGTCAGGCGGCGCTCGACGCAATCGAAGGCGGCGACCAGATTGAGTTGGTTGGCTGCGCGCACGAGCCCAATGTCTGCCCCACTGCCGAGCAGCTGGCAGGCTGCGAGGGCTTTGTCGGCGAGTTCGGTCCCGTTGACGATGCATGTGCCGACGCTATGGCAGGCGCGGGAATGCGCGTCGTCTCGAACATGTCCATCGGCCTGAACCATGTGGCAGTAAATCGTCTGGCCTCCTACGGCATTACCGTCACCAACTGTCCCGGGTACTGCTCGGACGACGTCGCTCAACACGCCATCGCCTTGATGCTTGACTTGATGCGACAGGTCACGTTGCTCAACCGCGACGTGCGCGACGGCGCCTGGAATCCACTTGCCGGCTACACCATGCATCGCACGCAGGGCCGCACGTTGGGATTGGTCTTTTTTGGCAGCATCGCGCGTGCTGTTGTGCCCATCGCGCAAGCGCTCGGCATGAAGGTACTGGTGTGGGCGCCGACCAAGACGGCAGAAGAGCTTGCCGCCGCCGGTTGCGCCAAGGCTCAAACGCTCGATGAACTGCTCGGCGCATCGGATATCGTCAGCCTGCATTGTCCGCTGATTCCCGAGACCGAGAAGCTGATTGGCAAGCGCGAACTTGCGCTTATGAAACCCACGGCATTTTTGATTAACACGGCCCGCGGGCCCATCGTGGATGAGAATGCCCTAGTCGCCGCGTTGGACGAGGGCATCGCCAGCGGTGGCACGCGCGGCATCTGCGGCGCCGCGCTCGACGTGCTCGCCGATGAGACCGCGCCCAACCAGGCTCTGATCTCACACCCGCGCTGCATTGTCACGCCCCATTGTGCGTACAGCACGCAGGAAGCCTACGACACCGTCCGTCGCATGTCGCTGCAGGCCGTAGTAGACAAGCTCGTCTTTAACCGCAAGCCCGAACACACCGTTACCGAATAATTGGTGCAAAGTAACCTGACCCCAATGCACCAATCACGGAACCGCCGATGCCATGGTAACGGCAGCGAGCGGCGGCCAGAGCGAACAAATTGGCATGAAAAGAGGGCGGCATAGACCTTTTGGTCATGCCGCCCTCTTTGAATGACAAGCTGTCGCTCTGGCCGCCGCGCAGCGTCAACCAAGTTACAGGCCGAGCATAGGCTCCAAGACGAAGAAGTATGCGAGCACCACGATGCCCAGGACGATGCGGTAGACGCCGAAGCACTTAAAGTCGTGACGACGGACAAAGCCCATGAGCCACTTGATGGCGATGAGCGAAACCACAAAGGCCACGACGCAGCCCACGCCCA
>URWS01000212.1 GCA_900551605.1 uncultured Collinsella sp.
CTCGTGGGCTCGGAGATGTGTATAAGAGACAGGCACTGATTGCGCCATTCAGCTCAATCTGACGCTCAACGGCAGCGCGGGCGTCCTCAATGTCACCGTCCTCGATAAAGTCGATGATGGTCTCAATCGACATGGGCGTATCGGCGTTATCTGCCGCCCGCTCGGCCACGACGCGCTCGGCGCAGGCGGCACACTCCCCCGCCGACTTGCCGCATACCGGAATACCGTCGAGGGTATGGCACGTGACATTGGTGTGGTGGTCGGTAATCTCGACGACCGCGGTATGGCCCCCGGCCGTCGCAGTCACCTTGATGTAGAGGTTGGGCACACCCTCGACAAGCGACACATCGCAGTAGCCGGCGTCGGCGAGGAGCTCGGCCACGCGAGCACGGTCTTCATCGTCAACGCTCTCGAGCACCTCGAGCGCGCTCTTGGCGTCGCCGCCCACGGCACCCAGCACGGCCGCGGCTTCAATACCGTGCATACCGCCCGAGTTGGGCACGGTCACGCTCTTAACGTTCTTGATGATATTGCCCGAGCAGGCAACATCCATATGATCGGGATCGCAACCGAGCGTCTGGCTCGCCAGCGCTGCTGCATAGGCAACGGCAATGGGCTCGGTACAGCCAAGCGCGCAGACAAGCTCGCGGTTCAAAACATCGCAAAACGCAGCATCACGGATGGAATCGGTAGGCATAGGTATCTCCTGCTTGCATAACGGGCTGGGCTCTCAAGAATGGTTAGTTCCTTTATTTGATAACAATGCATCAAAAACCGCAACCATGGTTCCGGCGGACGGCGCTCGAGCACAAACTAACAGCATTCATTCATGAGAAGCCGGTCTTGTTGCATGCTAAAGCGTTTGATCAAAAAACGCCCGAGCGTTTATGCAAAAGTCGCGCTATCATGCAGTCGAACGCGGTAAACACCTTTAGCATTTGCGCCGCACAGACCAGAGAGGAACCATCCATGAAGATCGGTATCGGTAACGACCACGCCGCCGTCGAGCTCAAGAACATCATCTCCGAGCACCTGAAGGAGCGCGGCTGCGAGGTCGTGAACTTTGGCACCGACACCTCCGAGAGCTTTGACTACCCCATCGCCGGCTACAAGGTGGGTAAGGCCGTTGCCAACGGTGACGTCGACCTGGGCATCCTCATCTGTGGCACCGGTGTCGGGATTAGCCTGGCTGCCAACAAGGTCGAGGGCGTACGCGCCGTCGTGTGCTCCGAGCCCTTCAGCGCCAAGCTCTCCCGCATGCACAACAATACCAACGTGCTCGCCTTTGGCGCCCGCGTCGTGGGCTCCGAGCTCGCCAAGATGATTGTCGACGAGTGGCTCGACGCCGAGTTTGAGGGCGGTCGTCACGAGCGTCGCGTTAACCTCCTCAACGAGATCGACCACACGCGCGGCCTCAAGGTCGTCGACGAGGCCTAAACAACTCAGTGCCACAAGCTAACAGCAGGGGCCCGCTCGGAACTCATGACCGAACGGGCCCCTTCATAGATTTTGGAATAAAAGGGCGCCGCGGATGGAGTTCCGCGGCGCCCAAGCCACACGCTAACAGCTTTAAGGAGTCAAAGCTGGTTTAGCCAAAGAAGCGCTTGATCTCAATCTCGGCGTTCTCCAGGCAGTCGGAGCCGTGGATCACGTTGGCGTTGACATCGACGGCAAAGTCGCCGCGGATGGTACCAGGAGCAGCGTCAAGCGGATTAGTAGCGCCCATGAGGGTGCGCATCTTAGCAACAGCGGAGAGACCGGAAACGACCATCTTGACGACCGGACCGCTCGTCATAAAGTCACAGAGACCGCCAAAGAAGGGCTTGTCGGCCAGATGGGCGTAGTGCTCCTCGACGGTAGCGCGCTCGAGCGTGGTCATCTCCATGCGCTCGATGACAAGGCCGCTGCGCTCGATGCGAGCAACAATCTCGCCGATCTTGCGGTCGCGCACGGCGTCGGGCTTAATCATGATGAAGGTCTTCTCGATAGCCATAAGGTAGCCTTTCAAGTAGGTTCGCGCGTGCCCAAGTCCCATTCCGGCACCCGCCTGGACTGCATCGTAACAGAGTTTTAGCTGCAGTTAAACAAAAAGCTGTTTATTGAAACGTTGCAATTTATTAAAGCGCTCCATATGTGTCACTTCTGTTTCGAAGCCCGATTAGAGTACCATCCGACTGCCCATCAACCGCATCGAGCAGAGCAGACGGTCGGTTGCCGCCCGCGAACGTACCCCCTTCACAACCTGCCCAAAGGTCCTACAGAACTTCTCGACAAGCCCCTCCCCCATAGCAACAAAATACGGACGCCCACATCAGCAGACGCCCGTAAAGCAAAAAACGATTCCTCAATAAATGGCAAAAACGGCTTCAGCCAAACCTCTACTTTGCCCCGTGACCCATCTCGACGACCTTGGTCAACGATCCAAAAACGCCTTCGTCGGCAACGAGTTGTGCCTCGGCACGCTGCAGCTGCACGGCAACGGCGGCAGGGGCGGTACCGCCCTCGGTCGTTCGCGCAGCAACGATTGAGGGGATGTCGAGCGCCTCGGTAATGTCGCGCTCAAAGAGCGGGCTTGCCTCCTGGAACACCTCAAACGGCAGGTCCTCAAGATTGCAGCCGCGCTTCTCGCACATCAGGACCAAATGGCCCACCACGGCGTGTGCCTCGCGGAACGGCAGGCCACGCTTGGCCAGGTAATCGGCAACATCGGTGGCGGCAAGGTGCCCCACGCCGCACTCGCGCGCCATGGCATCCTCGTTGACGGTCCAAGTCGAAATCATACCGGCCATAACCGACAGGCACTGTATGAGCGTATGGGCAGTATCGAGCGCGCCCTCCTTGTCCTCCTGCAAGTCCTTGTTATAAGCGAGCGGCAAGCCCTTCATGGTTACGAGCAGCTGCACCAGGTTGCCATAGACACGGCCGCTCTTGCCGCGGATAAGCTCGGCAAAGTCGGGATTCTTCTTCTGCGGCATGATGGACGAGCCGGTGGAGTACGAGTCGGAAAGCGTGATAAAGCCAAATTCGGAGCTCGACCATAGCACGATCTCCTCGGAAAGACGCGACAGGTGCATGGCCATGACGGAGCCGGCGTAATGCAGATCGAGCAGGAAATCACGGTCGGAAACCGCATCGAGCGAGTTGGGAATCACGCCCGCAAAGCCAAGCTCGGCAGCCGTCATCTGGCGATCGAGCGGATAGCTCGTACCGGCAAGCGCGGCAGCACCCAGCGGGCAGTTGTCGGCAGCATCAAAGGCGGCCTTCAGGCGCGTAAAGTCGCGCGCGAACATCCAGGAATACGCCAGCAGGTGATGCGACAGCAGCACGGGCTGAGCATGCTGCATGTGCGTGTAGCCCGGCAGAATCACCTTGTCGTACTTCTTGGCCGCATCCACCAGCACATGGCGCAGCTCAAGATTGGCCTCCATGAGCTCCTTGGCCAGCGCCTTGACGCCCAGGCGCGTATCGGTCGCCACCTGGTCGTTACGCGAACGCCCGGTATGCAAGCGTTTACCGGCCTCGCCGATGCGGCGCGTCAGTTCGCTCTCGATGGACATATGAATGTCCTCGTCGTTGATATCGAAGGTGAAGTTGCCGGCATCGATATCCTGCTCGATTCCGGTCAGGCCCTTGGCAATCGCCTGTTCATCCTCGGCGCTGATAATGCCCTGGGCCGCCAGCATCTTGGCATGTGCCTTAGATCCGGCGATATCCCTGTCTCTTATACACATCTGACGCTGCCGACGATCGCATAA
>URWS01000213.1 GCA_900551605.1 uncultured Collinsella sp.
AGATTCGCCTTAGTCTCGTGGGCTCGGAGATGTGTATAAGAGACAGATCCGGCACAGCCCAACAAGCCTGCACTCGACGACATCAACATCGAGATCTATCCGGGCGAGTTCGTCTTCCTGGTCGGTCACTCCGGCTCGGGTAAGACCACGCTGCTGTCGACGCTCAACCGTGACGTCAAGCCGACGAGCGGCCGCATCCTGGTTGCCGGTCAGGACCTCATGAAGATCAAGAACCGCAAGGTTCCGTTCCTGCGCCGCCAGATTGGCGCCGTGTTCCAGGACTTTAAGCTTCTGCCGCAAAAGACCGCCTACGAAAACGTGGCGTTTGCCCTGCAGTGCATCGGCAAGCCCAAGGGCGTCATTCGCAGCCAGGTGCCCGAGGTGCTGCGTCTGGTCGGCCTGGCCGATCAGATGGACTCGCTGCCCGACCAGCTTTCCGGTGGCGAGCAGCAGCGCGTTGCCGTCGCCCGCGCTATGGTCAACCGTCCGCCGCTGCTGATCTGCGACGAGCCGACGGGCAACCTCGACCCGGCGATCTCGCTGGGCATCATGAAGCTGCTCGAGCGTATTAACCGCACTGGCACCACCGTGATCGTCGCCACGCACGACCGCGAGATGGTCGATAGCATGCACCGTCGCGTGATCGCCCTCGAGGGCGGCCACGTTATCCGCGACCAGGAGAGGGGAGGTTACGGCAACTATGGCACCAACTAACGTAGGCTACTCCTTCAAAGAGGCAATCAGCCACTTCTTCCGTAACTGGACTACCTCGCTCGGCGCCGTCATCACGATTTTCCTTTCGCTGTTTATCATCGGCCTGTTCATCATGGGCTCCGCGATGCTGAACTCCGTGATCGGCACCGTCGAGGATCAGGTTGTCATTAATGCCTTTATTAGCGATGACGCCGATCAGGCAGACGTCCAGGCCTTTGAGGCCGAGCTCAAGACGTGGAGCAACGTCAAGTCCGTGACCTATAAGGATAAGGACGACGCGCTGGCCGAGTACACGAGCAAGATGTCGGGTAACGCCGACGCCACCATGAGCGCGCTCGACGGCCAGAACCCGCTGCCCGCCTCGTTTGCGATTGAGATGGACGATCCGTCTCAGGTCGAGAGCACGGCCAAGAAGCTCAAGAAGAATGCCGACTTCCAAAAGATCGCGGACGACGGCGACGTCAACGCGAGCGTGCTGTACGGCCAGGAGGAAGTGAGCCGCCTGTTCCAGGTGACCAACTACATCCGCATCGCCGCCGTGGTGCTCGTTGGCCTTCTGACCTTTATCGCATTCATCTTCATCAACAACACGATTCGCCTGTCTATCACGGCGCGTCGTCGTGAGATTGCGATTATGCGTCTGGTCGGCGCCAGCAACGGCTTCATTCGCGGCCCGTTTATCACCGAGGGCGTACTGCAGGCCATTTTGGGCTCGCTGCTTTCCATCGGCGTTCTGGAGCTGCTGCGCAATCTGATGATTCCGCGTCTGCAGGAGAGCATCGGCTGGATGTCGTTTGCCCTGCCGATGCAGTACTACCTGGTGACCTATGCTGCGCTGATTCTGGTCGGCGTGATTATCGGTCTCTTTGGTTCTGCCATAGCCATGCGCCGCTACCTGCGCGTGTAGGCATGCCTGGAATTCATCCCTTCCAACGGGTCGTCTCTTATGGGGCGGCCCGTTTTTTGATCCCTAGGGGACGGCAGGAAAGCGAATCATTTGGGTAGACTCTTTGGAGTTCGTCATCGATAGTAAGGAGGCGCCATGGGGCGCAATAACAAGCATAAGCGCGGTGCCCGCAATAAGCGTGGACCGGTGCGCAGCGAGCGCCGCCCGAGTCTGACCGGACGCGTGCAGCTCCATGAGCACAGCGCCTATGTCATAACCGAGAACGGCGACTATAAAGTCATGGGCCGCGGTAAGCGCGAGATCATGGATGGCGATACCGTCGCCGTGAGCATTAAGAACAGCCCGCATGGTGAGCGTCGTGCCGTGATTGAGGGGGTCGTCGAGCGCGCTGCCATCAGTGTGGTGGGCACGTACCAGATGGCCGGTCCGCTCGGCGTGATCGAGCCGCTCGATTCGCGTCTCAAGGCCGATTTCTTCATTTTGCCCGAGGACACTTCGGCCGAGCGCCTGGGCGTTCATCCCGGTGACGCTGTGGTCGCACGCATTCTGACCTATCCGACGCGCCTTGAATCAGGCACCGTGACCATCGAGCGCCGCATTGGCGGCGATGACGCGCCCGATCTGGGTGTTCAATACGTAATGGCGCGCTATGGCTATACCGACAGCTATCCCGTGGCGGCGCTGGCCGAGGCCGAGGGCCTTTCGCTCGATGTGACCGCGGCGCTCAAAGATCCGCTCCGACGCGATCTGCGCGACCGCTTTATCATCACGATCGACCCGGTCGACGCTCGCGACTTTGACGATGCCATTTCGCTGGAGCGCACGCCCGATGGCGGCTATAAGCTGGGCGTCCACATCGCCGATGTCTCGCACTATGTGGTTTGGGACGGGCATATCGATCTTGAGGCGCGCCATCGCACGACATCGGTGTATCTGGCCGATCGAGTGCTGCCCATGCTGCCCGAGCGCTTATCGAACGACCTGTGCTCGCTTCGTCCCGACGAGGACCGTCTGGCGTTTACCGTCGATATTGAACTCGATGCGCAGGGCCGCGTTCGCCGCTACGATCCTTATCCCAGTGTGATTCGCTCGCGCGTGCGAATGGACTACGACGGCACCGAGGCACTGTTGGTGCGTGCCGGCGCGGTGGAGTATGGGGTGCTGGAGGGTGCGGCCGAGGATGTTGCGGCTGCTGAGGCCTCGCGCGAGGAGGCGCTTGAGCGCGGTCTTGCGTGCGAGAAGGCCGCCCGCGGCTGCAACGTCGACCTCGGCAATTTCCTTGTCGCCGCCAACGAACTCGCCGAACTTCGCCGTCGTATTCGTCGCGTCCGCGGCTCAGTCGATTTTGACACGGCCGAGATTCGCGCTCTATTGGATGAGGACGGAGTACCCGTGCAGATTGTGGCGCGCGAGCGTTCGTGTGCCACGTCGCTTATCGAGGAAGCCATGCTGCTCGCCAACGAGTGCGTGGCCGAGTGGCTGGCCGACCGCGACATTGAGGCTTGCTATCGCGTGCACGATGATCCCAGTCCCGATAGCCTGCACGGCGCCGCCGTGGCGCTGGCGCAGCTGGGCATCATCGACGACCGCCGTGCGGCTGGTATTGCCCTGGGAAGTCCCGATGAGCTGCAGGCTGCGGTCGACGCCGCGGCTGGCACGGCCAACGCGCCGCTTGTCAACACGCTGCTGTTGCGCAGCATGCAGCGCGCACTGTACAAGCCGCGCACCGAAGGCCACTTTGCGCTTGCCGCTCCGTGCTACTGCCACTTTACGAGTCCTATCCGCCGCTATCCCGATTTGGTGGTGCACCGCGTGCTCAAGCTGCAGCTGGCCTATGAGCAGCTGGGCGGCAAGGACGCCTTGGCACGCACGCCCCGGCTCATCGGTAAGGGTCGCGAGTCCCTGCCACGCATTCTGCCGCAGATTTGCCGTGCATGCAGCGATGCGGAGCGTGCGGCCGATGCCGCCAGCCATGCGACGCAAAAGATCAAGATTGCCCAGTACTACGAGGATCGCCTGGGCGAGCGCTATGCCGGAACGGTCTCGTGGGTCAGCAGCATGGGCCTGTTCGTACGCTTGGATCTGACGCAGGTCGAGGGCCTGGTTTCAAT
>URWS01000214.1 GCA_900551605.1 uncultured Collinsella sp.
CAGCGTCAGATGTGTATAAGAGACAGGGGCAATTGCGACGCGCTGACGCTGGCCGCCCGAAAGCTGGCCGGGAAGAACCTCGGCAGCGGAGCTGGGCAGACCGGTGAGCTCCAAGAGTTCCTTGACGCGCTTCTCCTGCTCGGCCTCGGTACCCAGGTTGTGGACGCGCATGGGGTCGAGCAGCTGCTCGCGAACGACCATGCGGGGGTTGAGCGCCGTGGCCGGGTTCTGGAACACGACCGAGATGACGCGACCCATGTGGCGACGGTCCTCGGCGGTACGTTTGGTAACGTCCTTGCCCTTAAAGTAGACCTTGCCGCTCGTGGGGGCCTGCAGGCCGCACATGACGTTAGCGGTGGTGGACTTACCGCAACCGGACTCGCCGACGATGCCAATCGTCTGACCGGGCATGAGCTTAATCGTTACACCCTGGACGGCGTGAACCAGGTTGGGGTGCAGAATCGAGCCGGTACGGGTCCTAAAGGTGACGTGGACGTCATCAAGGAAGATGATCGGCTCGACGCCGTTGACTGCGGTCTCGCTCATCTACATCACCTCCGCGTGAGGGGTCAAACCATTTGCCTTGAGCACCTCGTCGGGGAGCTCGGAATAGAAGTGCTCAGTGCCGGGCACGCGCTTGAAGACCGGACGGGTGTCCAGACCAATACGCGGATGGCTCGAGCGGGGCGCAAAGCGATCGCCCTTGGGGAAATCGCGCGGGCTGGGAACGGCACCGGGGACCTGGTGCAGACGGCCCGAGCCGCTCTCGATGGACAGAACGGAGCCCAGAAGACCGCGGGTGTACTCGTGGATCGGGTTCGTGAGCAGCTCCTTGGTGGGCGCCTGCTCGATAACCTGACCGGCGTACATAACCGTGATGTTGTGGGCAACCTCGGCGACCAGCGCCAGGTCATGCGAAACGAAGATCATGGCAAAGCCGAGCTTGGCCTGAAGATCGTTGAGCAGCTTGATGACCTGCTTCTGGACGGTAACGTCCAGAGCGGTCGTGGGCTCGTCGCAGATGACCAGCTTGGGGTCGCGGGTAAGGGCCATAGCGATCAGGACACGCTGACGCTGACCACCGGAAAGCTCATGCGGATAGCTCTCGAGTGTGCGCTTGGGATCGAGGCCGACGAGCTCCAGGAGCTCCTCGGCGCTGCGGGTGCCGCCGCGCTTGGTGAGCTGCTTCATCTGGGCAGAGATGAGCATAGAGGGGTTAAGCGAGGACAGGGCGTCCTGGTAGACCATGGCGATATCGGTACCGCGCAGGCCGAACCACTCCTTCTTGCTCATCTTGAGCAGGTCGCGGCCCTCCCAGAGAACCTCGCCGGAAAGATGCTCGTCATCGTCGGTCAGGCCCATGATGGCTAGCGTGGTGATGGACTTACCGCAGCCGGACTCGCCTACCAGGCCCATGGTCTGGCCGGGACGGACGTCAAAGTTAACGTGGTCGACGACGTTGATATCACCGTGGTGCTCAAACTGGATGCAGAAATCGCGGACCGAAAGGATCGGCTCAACGGACTCATCGGGCACATGGCGATCGTCACGCTTGAGCTCGACATCGCGCAGGGCGCCAAGGCGAGCGGAGAGGGACTGGGCCTGCTCCTTGTAGGCGCGAACGGGGTCGGAGACCAGCAGGTCGGCCTCGCGGCGCTTGGAGGAATCAGTCGGATCCAGGGCGGCGGAGGGAGCAGCGGCCATGGCGTCGGTAATGCCCTCGGAGAGGATGTTGAGCGCCAGGCAGGTGATCATGATGGCCAGGCCCGGGAACAGCGCCTGCCACCAACGGCCGGCGAGCACGCCGCCGCGGGCGTCGGCGAGGATGTTGCCCCAGGTAGCGGTGGGCTCCTGGATACCAGCGCCGATGAAGGTCAGCGAGGCCTCGAAGATGATGGCGTCGGCGACCAGGGTAACGGTGAAGACCATGATCGGGGCGATGCAGTTACGCAGAACATGCTTGATCAAAATCCACGGAGCCTTGGCACCGGAAACGATGACCGCGCGGACATAGTCCTCGCCGTACTCGGACACGATGTTGGCGCGCACGATACGGGCAATCTGCGGAGTGTACATAAAGCCGATGGCGAAGATAATCGACGGCACGGAGTTGCCCAGGATGGAGACGAAGACGGCAGCGAGGGCGATGCCCGGGATGGACATGATGATGTCCAGGATACGCATGATCGTCTCGGAGACGGCCTTGCGCGAAACCGCTGCAAGGGCGCCCACGACCGAGCCGCAAACCAGAGCCATGGCAGTGGCGCCAAAGCCGATAATCAGCGAGTAACGACCACCGTAGAGCATACGCGACAAAATGTCGCGACCCTTATCGTCGGTACCGAAGATAAATCCGTTGCCGGGAGCCTGGCGAGCCGTAAAGATCTCTACCGGGCTATAGGGGGCAAGAAGGGGCGCCAGAATCGCAGTCAGGGCGACCAGCACCAGCACGACGGCGGCAATCTTAGAAGACAGCGTCATCTTCTTCCAGCCACCGAGCTTGAGCCCCTTGGAGGCAGCCTTCTCGAGCTGCTCGGTTTGCTTCTCTCGAATCTTTACCATAATCTACACCGTCCTGATGCGCGGGTTGATGAGCAGGTAGAGCATGTCAACCACGATGTTGATGATGATGAAGGCAAGAGCAACGACGATAACGACGCCCTGAACCAGGTTCGCCTCGTTGCCCTGAACGCCCTGCAGAATCGCGGTGCCCATGCCGGGGAGGTTGAAGATAACCTCGATGACGACGGCGCCGCCCATGAGGTAACCGATCTTAAGACCGAGGGTGGTGACCGGGGTGATCAGCGCATTGCGAAGAACGTTGATGCCGACGACGACCTTCTCGGGAACGCCGGCGCCGCGAGCCATGCGGACGTAATCCTTGTCGAGCTCCTCGACCATGGCGGTACGCACGATACGAGTCATCTGGCCCGTCAGCGGAAATGCCAAGGCGATAGCGGGCATGATCATACGTCCCAAATAGCCAACCGGATTCGTGGTGAAGTGAGGCAGAGCACCCGATGCCGGGAGTACCTTAAGGTAGGAAGAGAACAGCAGGATCAACAGAACGGCAAGCCAGAACGACGGGGTTGCCAAGCCGGCGATGGAAAAGACGCGGATCACTTGGTCCGGCCATTTGTCGCGATACAGTGCCGCGATGACGCCGAGCAAAAACGAAACGACCGCACCGATGGCAAGACCGATGAAGGTCAGCTGCATCGTGACGGGCAGGGCCGTGGAGATGCGCTTGGCAACGGAGTTGCGAGCAGCACCGTAGGTGCCCATGTCGCCATGAATCAAATCGCCCATATAGCGCACGTAGCGCACGGGCCAGGGGTCGTCCAGACCATACTTCTCATGGTACTCGGCAACCGCCTCAGGCGAGGCACCGTCACCCAACGCCGTGTAGGCGGGGTCGGTCTTGGAGAACGACATAAGGAAGAACACCAGGACGGTGACGCCCAATGCCATGATCGGCAGCGCCACAAGACGCCTTCCAATCAAACGTAGCAAGTTGTTCACGTTCTCTCCCCTTTCTTTTGTCGGTAGGACCAACTGGTATATGAGTACGGATACTCATTACAAGACCCGAGCGACATCGTTGCCGCCCGGGTCTTTGTTTCAACTATGAGGATACGGTCCCAACGACCGACATCCTGCATACAGACTCAAGCGAGTCTTACGCCTTGACGGTCGCAACGCCCCTGAAGGACATGCTCG
>URWS01000215.1 GCA_900551605.1 uncultured Collinsella sp.
AGGACGTGAAGATTCCCGTAGAGGCCGTCGACGATACCGAGGCCAACGAGGCCGCGGCCGCCGAGGCTGTCGAGAACCAGGTAGAGGATTCCAACAAGGAGGCGACGATGACCGAGGACGAGATGGTGGAAGCTGCTATCCGCGCCGGTGAGGAAGCCGCCGACAACGACTTTAAGCTCAAGTTCGAGCAGGCTCAGAAAGAGCTTGCCGACGTGCGCAACGAGCTCGATGCTGCGGCAGAGGCCCAGAAGGCCGCCGAGGACAAGGCAAAGGACGCCACCGAGCGCACCGCCCGTCTGCAGGCCGACTGGGAGAACTTCCGTCGCCGCACCGCCAATGAGCGTATCGCCGAGCGCGAGCGCGCGACCGAGAAGCTCGTCACCGCGCTGCTGCCGGTGGTCGACGATATCGAGCGTGCGATCGACCATGCCCGCAGCCAGGAGCTTGCCGACGACTTTAAGCAGTTCGTCGACGGCGTCGACGCGGTGCATGCCAAGCTGCTCGATGTGTTTGCGCACGAGGGCGTTGAGCCCATCGACCCCAAGGGCGAGGCGTTCGATCCGCTCGAGCACCAGGCCGTGGGCCGCGTCGAGGACGCATCGCAGTACGACGAGACCGTCAACGACGTGTATCAGAAGGGCTACCGCATGGCGGACCGCATTCTGCGTTCCGCGATGGTGACGGTGACCTACGGTGGCGAGAAGCGCCCCGCACCGGAGCCCGAAGCGGCGCCCGAGGATGCTGCGGCCGATACGGCCGAGAGCACCGAGGAGTAATTGAGAAGGGCCCCGGGGCAACACCCGGGGCCCTTTCTGGCCTAGTGCCATATGAAAGCATGAGCCGTCGTCTGCATGGGCGGCGGACGTAACAGGAGAGGAGCTACGATGGCTGCAGGCAAAACCTTCTATGACATCCTGGGCGTATCCAAGAGCGCCTCCGACAAAGAGATCAAGAGCGCGTTTCGCAAGCTCGCGCAAAAATATCACCCCGATGCCGGCGGCGACGAGGCCAAGTTCAAGGAGATCAGCGAGGCCTACGAAACGCTTTCGGACGAGAAGAAGCGCAAAGAGTACGACCAGATGCTCATGTTTGGCGGCATGCCGGGCGCGGGCGGCGCGTATGGCGGCGGCTACGGTGCCGGCGCGGGCGCCAGCGGCTGGGGCGACATCTTCGACAGCATCTTTAGCGGCAACGGCGCCTGGGGCAGCGATTGGGGCTCGGGCTTTGCCGGGGCCGCGGGTGCTGCCGGTGCGGGCGCGGGCCGCAACCGCGCGCGCAAGGGCGGCGATCTGTCGCTGACTGTCGACGTAACGGCCGAGGACGCGTTCCGCGGCGTGACGCACAAGGTCACCTATCGCATTCCCTCGACGGGCGAGCAGCAGACCATCACGGTCTCGGTGCCTGCGGGTGCGGTCGACGGCGGCAAGCTGCGTTACAAGCGCCGTGGCGAGTACGGCGTTGCCGGAGGCGAGCGCGGCGACCTGGTCGTGACCACGCATGTGGAGGAGCATCCGCTGTTTAAGCGCAAGGGTGCCGATGTGACCATGGAGGTGCCGATCTCAGTCTACGAGGCGGCGCTCGGCTGCACGGTGGATGTGCCCACGCCCGGCGGCGCGACGGTTCGTCTGAAGGTGCCCGCTGGCACCCAGACGGGCAAGAAGTTCCGCTTTAAGGAAATGGGGGCGCCCGACGTTAAGCACCGTGGCCGTACGGGCGCGCTGCTCGTCGAGATCAAGGTGCAGGTCCCCACGAACCTATCCGATGATGAGCGCGACGCCATGGCCAAGTTGCGTGAGGCCGACACGCGCGACTATCGCGAGAAGGTCAACCGTTACAAGGCGACGTACTAGGGCGGTCGTGGCGCACGCCCGCGCCCGCGGGCTTATGATGGACGATAACGAGACGGAAAGGGGTCAGGTAGCATGGCCGAGGACAATAGGAACAAACCGCTGTACATGATCAGCGTGGCGGCCGAGCTGACCGGCATGCATCCGCAGACTCTGCGCGTCTACGAGTCCAAGGGCCTGGTGAACCCCCAGCGCTCGGGCGGCAACACACGCCTGTATTCGCGTGCCGATATCGAGCGCCTGGAGCTCATCAACCAGCTGACCGACGAGGGCATCAACCTTGCCGGCGTGGTGCGCATCCTCGATATGAAGGAGCGCGCCGAGGAGCGCGAGCGCGAGAACGAAAAGCTCCGTGCTCGCGTGCGCCAGCTCGAGGACGAGCTGCACGAGTACAAGATGCAGAAGAAGATCACTGCCCTGGCCCCGCGCGATGGCTCGGTTAACCCCGAGCAAGTCATGCGCAAGCTGCTGGGCGCCGGCGGGGATCTCTAGGTTACGGCGTTTTACCAAACGCCGTAACCGGCCGACGCTGCGCGCCGCCCAGGGCGACAATTTGTCATTCAAAAAGCGAGGCATGACTAGAAGGTCAATGCCTCGCCTTTTTCATGCCAACTTGTTCGCTCTGGACGTCGCTCGCTGTCCGTCCTCTACCTGCGGCGTTGCCTTGCTCCGGATGCGGTAGTCGTTGGTAGTCATTGGGGACGTTCTGAAATGACTAGTCGAAAGGGACACTCTTGCAGTAAATCTGCAGGCCCTCGCCGAACTCGTCCTGTGCTTTACCGAGATAAAGTGAACGTGTAGATTCGTAACCCACTTGCAACTGTTCTATGGCACGATATTGAACGAATGTATGCTATGCGCCCAAATCTCTTGGGCAGAGTGGGAGACAGTATGGTCAAGCTGTACGAGGACGGCATCTACCTGCGTAACGGCAGCGAGGTTGTGCCTGCGGCCGAGGCTGCCGAGCGCGGTATTAAGCAGACGCCCGAGGATGCCAAGCGTGGCACCATTGCGTATTCGATCCTTCAGGCACACAACACGTCCGGCGACCCCGATGCGCTCAAGATTCGCTTCGATGCCATGGCGAGCCACGACATCACCTTTGTCGGCATCATCCAGACGGCGCGCGCCTCGGGCATGGAGCAGTTCCCGCTGCCTTACGTGCTCACCAACTGCCACAACTCGCTGTGCGCCGTGGGCGGCACCATCAACGAGGACGACCATGTCTTTGGCCTTTCCGCGGCCAAAAAATACGGCGGCATTTTCGTCCCGCCGCACATCGCCGTCATCCACTCCTTTATGCGCGAGAACTTCGCCGGTTGCGGCAAGATGATCCTGGGTTCCGACTCGCACACCCGCTACGGTGCCCTGGGCACCATGGCTGTGGGCGAGGGTGGCGGCGAGCTGGCAAAGCAGCTGCTGCGCGACACCTACGATGTTGCCTATCCCGGCGTCGTTGCCATCTACCTCACGGGCGCCCCGCGTCCCGGCGTCGGCCCGCACGACGTGGCGCTCGCCATCATCCGCGCCGTCTTTGCCAAGGGCTACGTCAAGAACAAGGTAATGGAGTTCGTGGGTCCCGGCATCGCGAGCATGACGACCGACTACCGCAACGGCGTCGACGTCATGACCACCGAGACCACCTGCCTGTCGAGCATCTGGGCCACCGACGAGGACACGCACGCGTTTTTGGCCATGCACGGCCGCGGCGACGACTACCGCGAGCTCAGGCCCGCCGATGTTGCCTACTACGACGGCTGCGTCGAGGTCGACCTGTCGAGCATCAAGCCCACTGTCTCTTATACACATCTCCGAGCCCACGAGACTAAGGCGAA
>URWS01000216.1 GCA_900551605.1 uncultured Collinsella sp.
GTCGCTACATGTGGAAGCTTTCCTACTAATCACAAGTAAGTAGACCTTACGGGTTGATTGAGAGGGGATGGGGTTTGTGCCCCGTCCCCTTTTTTGCTCTGGGGAGGGCGTGTTCGTCGTTCCATAAAACCCCAGATAAAACCTACCAAAATAAACCTGTCCCTTTTTGGCAGGTGGGAGGAGATGCGTATGATCAAGGCAGTGCTGTTTGACATGGACGGCGTGCTGGTCGATACCGAGTGGTTCTACAACCGTCGCCGCGTGGCGTTTATGGAAGAGAAGGGGTTCCACTTTGACGAGATTCCCGATCTTTCGGGGTCTAACGAGCCCGCCATTTGGGAGGCGCTGGTGCCCGACGATATTGAGCTGCGCGAGCGTTTGCGCGTGGAGTACAAGCAGGTCTATAGCCCGGACCATCCCGTTCCGTATGCCGAGCTGCTCAACGAGCAGACGGAGCCGGTGATGCGCGAGCTGCACGAGCGTGGCGTGAAGTGCGCTATCGCGAGCTCGTCCTATCGCGAGCTCATCGACGAGCTGGTGGAGATTGCCGGCATCGCCGACGTGCTAGACTACACCATCAGCGGTCACGAGTGCAGTGCGTTTAAGCCCGATCCCGAGATCTACCTGCGTGCCATGGAGGCGTTGGGGGTGGAGCCTACCGAGTGCCTGGTTATCGAGGACTCGCCTTTGGGTATCGAGGCCGGCAAGCGCTCCGGCGCCCGCGTCCTGGCGCTGCGCCCGCACGAAGGCGTCAACCTCGATCAATCGCGAGCCGATGCCGTTATTGATAATCTGACCGACATTTTGGCCGCTTTGTAGTGTCAATCCGCCGCGAGAAGCACGGGTTCAAACGTTTTTTGCGGTGGACTGGCTCAATTTGGTTTCGATTTTGATCCGTTTGGCTTCGATTCGGACTAAGTGAGTAGACTTTTTGGCGCAGGCCGAGCACAATGCATATCTTCCTTTGTAAAACCGCAGGTCACAGGGGTGGCGGTTTTGGGTGTGCTCGGCAGATCGTAAAAAGTCTACTCACTTGGAATTTTGCCCTTTGGTCGTGGGGGTTGCTGGTCCCGTTTTGGTTGTCGAGGGAGGTTGAATTGAAGCGCCCCCGCACGCTCCATGCTACAATCGCGGGCATGCCCCACAACCACATCTGCCTTCGAAAGGAGCCTACGTGGCGAACGCCATCGATCAGCTCACGGACCGCGTGCTCATGCTCGGCCGCCTCACCATCGTCCGCCGTGCCATTACTGCCGTGGCGGTCACAATTTCTGCCGTCCTCCAGACATTCCTGATCCAGGCGTTCATTCAGCCCGCCGACCTGCTTCCGAGCGGCCTCACCGGCGTTGCGGTCCTGCTCGATCGCGTTACCTCGCTGGGCGGCGTTCACATCGACATTTCGCTCGGTATGCTCGCGCTCAACATCCCCGTGGCGCTCCTATGCTGGAGCGGCATTAGCAAGCGCTTCGTCATCTTCTCGATGATGCAGGTCGTGCTCTCGTCGCTGTTCCTCAACGTCTTTCACTTCGCTCCATTTTTGGGCGACAAGATCATGCTCATCATTTTTGGCGGCGTGGTCTCGGGTCTGGGCGCTGCCATCGCACTTAAATCCGGCGCATCCACCGGCGGCACCGACTTTATCGCGCTGTGGGTTTCCAACCACACGGGCAAGACCATCTGGGGCGTCATCTTTGGTTTCAACTGCTTTATCCTGGCGATCTTTGGCTTTATGTTTGGCTGGGACAAGGCGGCGTATTCCATCGTGTTCCAGTTTATTTCGACCAAGACCATCGACAGTTTCTATCGTCGCTACGATCGCGTGACGCTGCAGATTACGACGCGCAAGGCAGACGAGGTCATGACTGCCTACGTAAACCATTTTCAGCACGGCATTAGCTGCGCCGAGGTCGTCGGCGGATACAGCCGCGAAAAGATGTACCTGCTGAACACCGTTGTTTCGACCTACGAGAGCCAGGACATTATCAAGTTGGTGTGCGACGTTGATCCCGGCGCCGTGATCAACGTGTTCCACACGCTCAACTTTGTGGGCGGCTGGTGGGGCGGTCATGTCGACGAGCCCATGCCCACGGCCGTTCCCGATCCCGACAAGCCCGCACGCATGGCCAGCAGGCAGGCGCGCCTCAGCGAACAGGACAGCCTGCAGCAGGACGACGGCAAGTAGGGTATTGGCATTTTGCCGGTCCTGCGCAACCCATCCGAACGAGCCCCCCGAAAGCCCCGTTGCTTTCGAGGGCTCTCGTTTGCCCAGATAAAACCTACCAAAATGAAGCTGTCGCTTTTTGGTAGGGAGGGTGTATCGTTTTATCAATATGAGGTAACATGAAACTAGACGTTATATACGTATTAGAAATTTAGCTATTTTGATAAGAGTGATCAGATATGCCTGCGCCCAAAAATGCACCGCTTTACCAGCAGATTTATGACGAAATCAAGGATGCGATCGAGAAAGGTGTTTATGCACCCAAGGAGCGTATTCCGTCCGAGCTTGAACTAGCCGAGCAGTACGAGGTGAGCCGTATTACGGTGCGCCGCGCTGTCGAGGAGCTGTGCTCCGATGGTTACCTGGTTAAGCAGCAGGGCCGCGGCACCTTTGTCTCCACGCCGCACATCAACCGCCAGTTTCACGCCTCGACGCTGCAGACGTTTACCGCGCTGTGTGCCGGCAACGGCATGAAGGCCGGTGCGCACGTGATCGATCGCCAGATCGTTCCGGCGCGCCAAAACGAGATGGAGTTCTTTGGCCTGCAGAAGGATGCGCTGCTGCTGCATATCAAGCGCGTGCGTACGGCCGACGGCGAGCCCATCTTTGAAGAGAACATCTTTGTGCCGTTTGATGCCTACCGTGAGCTGTTGACGGCCGATCTTGAGGACAAGTCGATTTTTGCCGAGGTCGAGCGTGTTGGCGGAACGCCGATTGTCTCGGTTGGCTACCGTACGGTCGAGGCCGTTCGAGCTAACGCCGAGCAGGCGGCCGAGCTGGGCATTGCTCCGCACGATCCGCTGCTCAACCTGCGTGCCGGCTTTACCGGTCCCGATGACGAGCCGGTTTTGATGGGTAAGCAGTACTACGTGGGATCGCGCTACGTTATGGTCATGTAAGTTACGCGGTTTTACCAAACCGCGTAACGGCTCGACGCTGCAAACGCCCCTAAGCGGCAACCTGACGTTCAATCGTCGGTCGCGTACCCAAAGTACGCTTCCCTCCTCTTTCACGTCACCTTGCTCGCTTAGGGGCGTTTTCGCTGACTTATGCTCAACCAGCGACGTTTGCGCGCTTGTCAAGAGATTAGCCGTTGGGAAAGTGTCCAAAAATCCCACGCTCGTTCCTTTTGGATTGCGTTGCCCGTGGCCGACGGCCGTGCGGCACCGGTCCGCGTGGCGGCGTATAATCGGCGGCAGATGACTTGGACGTTAGGAAACCATGACCGATAGCATGCAGCAGATGGCGCTTGACACGCTCGGCGCCTATTTTGGCTACACCTCGTTTCGCCCGGGGCAGGACCGCATGGTCGATGCGATCCTTGCCGGTCGCGATGCGCTGGGTGTTATGCCCACGGGCGCCGGCAAGTCCATTTGCTACCAGGTGCCCGCGCTCATGCTGCCCGGCATTACCTTTGTGGTGAGTCCGCTGCTGTCGCTTATGGAGGACCAGGCCC
>URWS01000217.1 GCA_900551605.1 uncultured Collinsella sp.
CTACACTTATGCGATCGTCGGCAGCGTCAGATGTGTATAAGAGACAGGTCCTTGGAACCGGCGATGGAGAGCAGCACGCGTGTGGCACCATCGATGGAGCTCTCGAGCAGCGGGCTGGAGATGGCCTGCTGGGCAGCGTCGACGGCACGGGTATCCCCAGAAGAGGTGCCGATACCCATCATGGCGGTACCGGCCTGCTTCATGATGGTCTTAACATCGGCGAAGTCCAGGTTGATGATACCGGGGACGGTGATGAGGTCGGTGATGCCCTGGGTACCCTGGGAAAGGACGCCATCGGCAATCGCGAAGGCCTCGAGCATGGTGGTCTTCTTCTCGGCGATGTCGAGCAGCTTATCGTTAGGGATGACGATCATGGTGTCGACGCAATCGGAGAGGGTCTTGATGCCCTCCTCGGCGCTCTTCTTGCGCTTGCGGCCCTCGAAGGTGAAGGGCTTGGTCACGACGGCGACGGTCAGTGCGCCGACCTCGTTCATCGCGATATCGGCAACGATGGGAGCAGCGCCGGTACCGGTGCCACCGCCTTCGCCGCAGGTGATGAACACCATATCGGCGCCAGCGAGCGCCTCGGCAATGTCGTCGCGGGACTCATCGGCAGCCTTGCGGCCAACCTCGGGGTTGGCGCCGGCGCCCAGGCCGCGGGTAAGGTCGGTGCCGATGTGCACCTTGATATCGGCATCAGAGATCGCGAGTGCCTGAGCATCGGTGTTGATGGCAACAAACTCGACGCCGCGGATGCCCTCTTCGATCATTCGATTGACCGCGTTGGTACCGCCGCCGCCGACGCCGACCACCTTAATGACGGCAAGGTAGTTGTTGATCTCTGTCTCGTGCATGTCGGTCCTCCGAACAAAGGTTATAGCCATAGCATGGGTCGACCCCTGCGCACATTAACCTTCAGGTTGAAAGTAAATGCAAAGGTAAACCGTATTATGTTTGCACATTATGAACGTATCAGTCAAATAATTGACCGTGAAAACCAAACAAACCAGATAAACGGCGTGGTATGGCCCCTCAACAAAGTAACAACCAGCGCTACGAGGTCGGAGCATTCCTAAATGTGTAGTTGCCCGGAGAGCGCACATTGATATACGTTACGCCCTCTACCTGCGAAAGCAACTTGGTGACTACGCGTTCCTTCTTGGCGATATCGTCCGAATCGCCCAGCGACACCTCAATGCCGTTATTGAGGTTTGCCGAGATGGCTTCGACCGAAGGCGTGGAAATATCCTTGACTTGTCCCAAGAACTCGCTCGAAAAACCACGCACATAATCCAGGCCGGCCTTAACGGCCTTGGAGCTCACCGCTTGGCCGGAAACCGGAGCGACATCCGCCGAGACATCAGTCAACAGCACCGCGCCATAATGCTTAGCGAGCGCCAGCGCGGCATCGATTCCGGTCAGGGTATTTGAGCCCTGCCCTGTCGTGATGACGTTGCCCTGGTCGTCCACTTCGACCGACGTCGACAGCGGGGCGATCCAGGTGTCATCATCCCCGATGGCCCAGGCTAGGTCATCGGAGCTGATATAGGCAATTGCGATGACCTTGCGCTCCATAGGCGTAATGATGAGCGTATGCGGGAACTGACGCTGGACATCCACGCCCGAGACCCACGGGTTCTGCTTGAGGTCCTCGGTAATCTGGTCGGGATCGACGTTAAAAAGCGACGTTCCCTCGGGCAAATCGATCAGCTGGATAGCATCGTGCTTCGTCACATGCTCGCTGCCTTGAATCTGAATATCAGTGGCGGTAAACAATCCAGAGTTGATCACCACGATGGCAACGACGACGAGCACGGCCAAGACGGCCAGAACGCCGCCCACGATTTTGCCTTTGCCTGTAACGACAGAAGCGGCGTCTGATGTTTTATTTACCATCGCCCCAAGTGAAGACAACGGGTTGACGCCTTTTTTACTCGAAGGCTTCTTGGCGGTAGCCGGCACCGATGTCAGCGAGCGCGGTTTCGATGCGCCCAGCGTGCGACCTGGACGCGGCGCTTTAGTTCCCGTCGAGGGCTTGGTGGTTGCCATGGGACGGGCAGGCTTGGCGCCCATAACAGGCTTTGACGTCACCGAGGGACGCGAGGACTTTTTTGCGGCCGGACGATTACCGAGCTGCGAGCCGACGACCGGACGACTGGTCTGTCGAGCATGCCCGACAGACTTAGAGTGCGCAACGGTATTACGTTGAGGTTTGGCAGGCGCGCCGGAACGCCCTCCGGCGCGGCGGAAGGTGGGTTTCGATGCTCTAGAAGCCGAGGAATTTAACTTCCGGTCTGAGCTCGATGCCATACGCCTCCCTCACCTTTCCGTGCACATGTCTGATAACCGCGGCAACGTCATCGGCCGAGGCAGTTCCGTTATTAAC
Source organism: uncultured Collinsella sp. (assembly GCA_900551605.1). Classification (GTDB taxonomy): domain Bacteria; phylum Actinomycetota; class Coriobacteriia; order Coriobacteriales; family Coriobacteriaceae; genus Collinsella. Next base: position 2,387 of record URWS01000217.1, read on the forward strand.
GATAAAATTAGCGTGAACGGGCGAAACTTCCGCGCCGCCAATCGAAAAACCCTTTAATCCACAATCCTCGATAAGCTTGCCCACACTCGCATCGGGCGGGTTACGAAAGACCGACCCGCAGGATGCGCGACCCATGGGCTGCGTACGCTTGCGCCTCGTCAGGTACCGTTCCATGCCCTCGCGAATGTCGGCCTTGGGCGCCGGTTTAAGCTTGAGCACGCACTCGAGGATGATCTCATTGCGGGGAAGGCTACATTCGCGGTAGCCCCAAATGATCTCGGACCCCGCATAATGCTTGATACCGGATGCCGGGTCAAACGTTACGACATCCTCAACCAGCGAGCCAATCCACTCGGTCCGTGTGCCGGCATTCATAGATATCGCACCGCCGACCGAACCAGGGATGCCAACGGCAAACTCAAGGCCCGAGAGGCTACGCGACAGGGCATCGTTGACCAGGCGCGCAAACATCACGCCCGCACCGACCGTCAGCGTACAACCGTCATCGGCAACAACCGTGCGCTGAAACTCACGTCCGAGCGAAATGACGGCGCCGCGATAACCGCTATCGGCAACCAGCAGATTGGAGCCCTTGCCGATGATGACCCACGGCACCTGCTCGCGATCGAGCACCGCCACGGCGCGGCGAAGGGCATGATAGCTATGGCACGTCACAAAGAGGTCGGCCTTGCCGCCGATACGATAGCTCGTATGACGCGCAAGGCGCTCGTCCTCGATCACATCCGTGTCGATCATGCCCGAGAGCGCCATGACGGCGTTAAACAGACCCATTAGACTTAAGCGTCTTTCTTGGCAGTCAGATACTCGATAAACTCGGGACCTACGGTCGTAACGTCACCGGCACCCATGGTGAGCAGCAGGTCGCCCTCGCCCACCATCTGCTCGAGCTCCTGATTGAGCTCAAGACGGCTGGAGCAGTACACGACCTCCTTGCCAGGATGCTTGGCGCGCACGGTATCGGCGAGCATCTTAGAGGTGACACCCGGAATGGGCATCTCGCCAGCCGAGAACACATCAATCAGCAGCAGTTTATCGGCATTGGCAAATGCATCGGCAAAGTCGTCGCACAGGGCCTGCAGGCGCGAATAGCGGTGCGGCTGGAACACGACGTCGACGTGCTTGTAGCCCAGCGACGAAGCGGCGGCAAGCGTCGCCTTGATCTCGGTGGGGTGATGGCCGTAATCATCGACCACGGTGATGCCATCGATATCGCCCACGCTGTCTCTTATACACATCTGACGCTGCCGACGATCGCATAAGTGTAGAT
>URWS01000218.1 GCA_900551605.1 uncultured Collinsella sp.
CTGCTAAGGAGGGCGATGCCGACTCTCAGTCTGGGGTAAATCCCCTTGCCGCTTTTGAGGGGGACGGCGGAACGGTCAAGCTTGACCATATTGGTAGCGGGATTTTGAGGTGGCAAGTTCTTCCGGACAAAATTGCGAACGATCCCTTCTCTTTTGCTGGAACGATATATCTATACAAGGTTGTGAGCGGAAAGCAATAATACGTCGATTGCTATCCGACAAACGGGCCTGGAATTGCATTCACCGGCATTTCGGGGCAGATTGATACACATGTACGAAAGGGAACCTATGTGGTGCGTTGAGTTGGAGCTGCTGCAGGCCCGATATGGATTGCGGTCTTGCGCCCCGATGTCCAAATAGGTTTCTCTCTAGACGGGAAGTTGCTCATGGACGCCATATATGACGGGGATGACTGGGTCGATCATTATACTTGGCGCCTGGTCGGCTCGAACGACAATGGGGATGTGGTGTTTGATGGACTATGTCCAAAGCATCTCCATCCTTTTGTCTCGTCGTTAATTGAGAGTTCCGCTCGTGTTGCCCCCTACAGCTCGGCATCGCTTCATGATACGGACGTTTTGAAGACCATAAGGGAATCAATTGACGATGGCACGATGAGCGGCCCGCTGTTTTCTCGGCTTGTGGGGCTAGATGAGATTGGCTCGAAACGACTGCTTGCGGGCGAAAAAGTGGAGCTCACTTATCGGTCGATGATTTCAATCCTGCGGCTAGCCGATGTTCTTCGCAAATAAATGAGGCTTCCCTATTCAAAAACCGAAAACCCCGCCAAACGTGATTCCCCTAGGGAAAGCACGTTTGGCGGGGTCCTAGCGTGATTTCCCTAGGGGAATCACGCCATCAGACGAACGGCTCGGCCGAGCAGTTCGCTACTCCTCCCAGTAAGCATCTGCAAGCAGCTTAAAGCAGATCTTCTTGACCGGCTGCGCGCCATCGCCCGGGAACTCGAGTGTGGGCATGTGAGGCTCGCCGGCAACGAACAGTGCAAACTTATCGTCGGCAAGATCGCCGGCGATCGAGGCGTCGGAATCGACCAGATCGTAGTCGTCCTTCTCATCAAACTCCTGGACCAGCGTCAGGCTGCCCGTGGCAACCTTAAAGGCCTCGCGACCCTCAATGTCGATCTGCAGGTCGTGATAGCGCTGATGCGTCTCGTAGTGGGCCTCGGCCTCGGGACGCGTCGTGGGAGCCATGACGTTCGCAAAGACCTTCTCGCCCAGAATCGGATGGCTGCCGACCTCGAGCTCCGCCGGGTCGTTCTCCTCGATCCAGTCGATCAGCACGTCGAGGCCCTTGAGCATTCCGCGGTATTCCTCGATATCGCCCAGTGCACCGTAAATCATCTAAATCCCCTCTCGGATCGTTTCTTTGGCGGCTACTCGGCAAACGCGTTACCGACGCTGTTGCCACCCACATACGTCTCGACCAGGCTAAGGTCGGGATTGAACACGACAAAATCGGCGTCGCGCCCCGGCATAATGCTACCGCACTTGTCATCGGCCCTAACCACAAGCAAGCAAGCGATGCCGGGGCCGACGCCCATGCTCTTACAGCTCGGTCACGACAACGCCGTTGTAGACCTCGTCCCAACGATCCATGACCAGATGGCCGGTCATGGGATCCATGGCGTTGAGCTTGCCGCAGGTGTTGGCGGTACGCAGCACCGTCTCGTCATCCGCGCCAGCAGCGATGGCATGTGCGAAGCCTGCGATAGTGGAGTCACCGGAGCCCGTGGCGTTAACGGCGGGGATATCGGGCGTCTTGGCGCGGAACGCACGTCCGTTGTGGAAGCCAACGGAGCCGGCAGCGCCCATGGACACGACGACCCAAGGAATATCGGAGAAGCGGGCATCAGAGGCGAGCGCGGCGCGGAGCTTGTCCACATCGTCGGTGGTAAAGCCCGTGCCCAGAAGGCCGTTGATCTCGGTCAGGTTAGGCTTAACCAGCTCTGGCTTAATTTCGGACTTAAGGGCGGCCTCGAGCGAAGCACCCGAGGTATCGAGCAGCACCTTGGCACCGGCGTTCTCGGCAATGCCCGTGATCTTGGCGTAGTAGTCCGCCTCGACGCCGCGGGGCAGCGAACCCGAGATGGTGACGACGTCGGCCTTGCCCGCAAGCTCGGTAAACTTGGCGGTAAAGGCATCGAGCTCCTCGGGGGCAATCGTCGGGCCGCTCTCGAGCAGCTCGGTCTGGTTGCCGGCGTGAAGGATGTTGAGGCAAATACGAGTCTCGCCCTTGATGGGTACAAAATCATTCTTAATGCCGTTGGCATCCATGAGCTCGGCCATGTAGGCGCCCATGTGGCCGCCAAGCAGACCGGTTGCCACAACGTCGTCGCCCAGCTGACCCAGCACACGGGCCACGTTAAGGCCCTTGCCGCCGGCGGTCTTTTCGGGCGTCACGCGGTTGACGTCGTCGATAATGAGCTCATCGAGCTGATAGCGCGTATCGACAGACGGGTTCATCGTAACGGTGAGGATCATTTTTAGCTCCTTATCTCGCAGGCTCCTTGTGCCTCGCGATACGAGTCGACAAAACGGAATTACAGAATCTCAATCGTGAACGAGCGAACGACGGTCTCCTTAGGCTTGGCGATAAGGCAGCCGCGCTTGTGCTCAAGCACGTCATCCTCATCGGAACAGGTCGAGAGGCCGCCCCAAGGCTCAACTGCCACAAAATCGCCCTCGGGCTTACTCCACACAATGAGATACGGGAAACCCTCAAAGCTCAGGCGGACGCCCTTGTCCTCGCCCTTTTTGGAAAGCGTGACCTGACGGCTCTCGAGCACGTCAAAGATGGTCTCCGCAAAATCGAAGAGCTCGTGCGATAGGGGCAGCGTCTTTCCAACCATGGGGTTCTTTGAACGGTTAGCTACATCAATCAATCCGGTCGAGGGTACGGCGGTGCAAAGCTCCGCAGCCTCATCTTTCTCGAAGCGCAACTCGTAGTCCGTATAGGCCTCGCCGTCGTCGAGCGGGCACCTAAAGCCGGGGTGTCCACCGATAAAGAACGGCATGTCCTCGGTGCCCTCGTTGGTCACCTCATAGGAAACGCGCACGGCAGCGTCCTCGAGCGCATAACGAGCGACAAGCTTAAACGGGTAGGGATAATCGCTCAGCAGCGCGGCGTTATCCTCCGAAGCCAGGCACATCGCCAGCTCGTTCTCGCTCTGGCTCAGCAGCTTCCACTCCTGTTTGCGCGCAAACCCGTGGCGAGCGAGCTTTACATGATGCCCGGCAAACGTCATGGCGCTACCATCGCGCAGGCCTCCGCAAATCGGAAAGCAGACCGGCGCCTGGCCGGACCACACTGCAGGATCACCCTGCCACAAGTACTCTCGACCTCCGGCCTCAATCGAGGTAAACGAACCACCAGCCGTGGACACCTTAATAGAAATCGAATCGTTGGAGAGAGCGTATTCCATTGCTCATCCTTTCGAACAACTGCTTTTTGCTCGCAATAACCCGTCTCGGCCCTGACCAAAGGACAAACCCGCACGTTCATCGATGCGTCCGGTATCCCAGCCATGCAACGGGGTACCATACAGACATTGATGCAATTACAGCTGAAAGGCCTTCTTATGCGAACCATCATCCTCTACGCCTCGCGCCATCACGGCAATAC
>URWS01000219.1 GCA_900551605.1 uncultured Collinsella sp.
GATTCGCCTTAGTCTCGTGGGCTCGGAGATGTGTATAAGAGACAGTCCATATACCATTCATTGGTACTCCTTCTCGCGCAACTTTGGTAAAGAGGCGGCGCTGTTTGCCGGACTCCAGCATGCAAAGGGCGACTATGTTGCCACCATGGATGCCGACATGCAGGACCCGCCCTCGCTCCTGCCGCAAATGTACGAGCTCCTGCAAACCGAAGACTACGACAACGTCGCCACGCGCAGGACCACCCGCGAAGGCGAGCCTCCCATCAGGTCGTTCTGCGCCCGCATGTTCTACAAAATCATCAACCGTATTTCCAAGGCCGACATCGTCGACGGAGCGCGCGATTTTAGACTCATGAAACGACCCATGGTCAACGCCATCATTTCCATGGGCGAATACAACCGATTCTCTAAGGGCATTTACGGCTGGGTCGGCTTTAAAACCAAGTGGCTCCCTTATGTAAACGTCAACCGCGTTGCCGGCGAGACCAAGTGGAGCTTTTGGTCGCTGCTCCTCTATTCAATCGATGGCATCGTCGCGTTCTCTACGGCGCCACTCTCCCTTGCCGCCCTCACGGGCATCATTTTCTGCCTCATCGCCATCCTGGGATTCATCGTTATCCTGGTCAAAACGCTTGTCTGGGGTGACCCTGTCGGCGGATGGCCCTCACTCGCCTGCCTCATTACGCTGTTTGGCGGCATGCAGCTTCTGTGCCTGGGAATCATCGGCGAGTACCTGGCAAAGGCCTATCTGGAGACCAAGCGACGCCCCATCTATATCGTTCGCGAGTCCAACGAGGATTCTGATGACACGGTCCAATAACAGCACGCTCAAGAACGTTGCGTTCTACGCTGCCTGCTTCACGTTTTCCATCACGCTCTTTGTCGCGCTCGCCATAGCGGGGCATATATATCCCTTTGGCGACAATTCGTTTCTCACCAACGACCTCAAGTACCAATACATCGACTTCTTTGCGTGGTTTCGCCGCGTCCTTTTAGGCGAAGCGAACCTTCGCTATTCCTTCTCCCAGGGACTTGGCATGAACACTTGGGGCCTCTATAGCTACTACCTCGCGAGCCCCTTCAACCTGCTCTGCGTGTTGTTTCCCCAGGACAAGCTGACGCTCTTTGTATTCGTCATCAGCGCGCTCAAGCTTGGCTGCGTCCACATCAGCAGCGCTTGGTATGTGCAAAAGCGCTTTGGCTTATCCAAGCCCGCGGCATTCCTGCTTTCCCTCTCGTTCACGTTTTGCAGCTGGACCGTCAGCAACCTGCGCAACCCGCTCTGGATTGATTGCCTGATCCTGCTTCCCGTTTGCGCCTACGGTTGCTACGAGGTCATCCGCAAGCAGCGCATAGCGCGCCTTGTCATCGCCACGGCACTTAACGTCATGTTCTGCTGGTATACGGCCTATATCAGCATTCTGTTCCTCTGCATCTTTGTACTGGTCGAATTTGTCGATTACGCTGCCGAGCAGGGCTTTAGCTGGAAGCTCATGCTCGATCGAGCACTTCGATTCGCAGGCGCCATCGTTCTCGGGCTGCTTCTGTCCGCTTGGACCTTTTTGCCGACCATCCTTGCCATGTCCAAGGGCGGCCCCGTTTTGGCCCTCGGACCGCTGCTTAAAACCAGCCTCAAATCGCTCATCAGGGGCTTTCTCCCCGGCATGTGGGTGAACAACGACAGTACACCGCAGTTCTATTGCGGCATAATCATGATGCTGCTCGCGGTGAGCCTACTATTTAACCGCGCCGTTCCGATCAAGATGCGCATCGCGACACTTGTCGTCACGATAATCCTGGTCGCAAGCTCCGTTTTGAGTCCGCTCGAGTACATCTGGTGCGGCATGCGCGTACCCAACGGCTTCTATTCGCGCACGGCATTCTTGCTGAGCTTCTTTGCGCTGTGGGCAGCGGGCTATGCCCTGCGGACGCTCAAGGACCACCCTAAATTGTGCCGAGCATCTCGTCCAGCAGTTATCCTGCCCCTCCTGGCGCTTACGACCATCGAGCTGTTCGCCAACGCCCATAGCATATGGAACCAGCTGTACATAGGCTATTCCGAGGACAATAACAGCGCCTACGTCGCCACCGCAACAAGAACTGTCAGTGCGATTCAGGACAACGACCCGACGTCGTTCTACCGCATTGACCGCACGACCACGCGTGCCGATAGCGCCGCCCTCAACGAAGGCTTGGCGCTCGGGTACGATCAGCTGTCCTCGTATTCGTCTGCCAACAACCCGCAGGCCATCGCGCTGCTCAACTCCCTTGGCTACAGCAGCGTGGGCGAGTTTTCGACCCGTTATGCCGAGCCGATTCTGACTGTCGACGCGCTGCTGGGGGTCAAGTACGCCATCGTCGAACAAGTGCCCGCAGGATACGTGGCAATGCCGAAGCTAGGCGGCGCGGCAAGCGCCGTGCACGAGAACCCCTATGTGCTCAGCCTTGGTATCGCGGCCTCTAAAGACATTCAAAACTGCACGCTGGAGGGTGAGAATCCCTTCGAGATGCAAAACGACCTGTATAGCAAAATCCTCGGCCACAAGGTTGAGCTCTACACCGAGATTGACGCCACGAAAACGGCGGACAGCCAGGACGCAAAGCAGTGGAGCGTCACCGTGCCGGCAGGGTCAATCGGCTATCTCTACATCAATAAAGATGCGAATGCCGGCAGCTATTGGCCCGTCGCCCTCACTATTGACCATCGAACGATCAATAACGAAGCCTGGCGATTCGACAACAATATCCGCCAGATTGCAGATGCATCGGATGGTCCAAGCTCGCATACGGTATCGTTGGAGGTCGCAGAGGGCTATACCGATATGCCACAAGACAATGAGCCGGTCTTTTACGCGCTCAATCTGGAAGTCTTTAGGCAGATTATCGACGAGCTTAAGACGAGCGAGTTTGTTCCGACGGTTTTTGAGGACGGAAGAATCGAAGGCAAATATACCGCCAAGGATGACGGCAACCTGCTGCTGAGCGTTCCGTACGATGAGGGCTGGAACGTAACGGTAAACGGAACCGCCGCAGAACTAACGCCCGCCGCCGATAAGGGCTTGTCATCCCTGAACATGCAGAAAGGCGCGAATAGGATCGTGATGACCTACAAGACTCCGGGCGCCCTTTCTGGGCTTGCAGTGAGTCTGGCGACCGCCGCCGCCCTTGCTGCAGCGGGGCTATACGCCAGGCATAAGAAAAGCCGCCGTTAACGAACGGCGGCTTTTACTCTCGCAAATTCTATAAACACTAGAGCGTCTTAAGGTACTCCCCCAGCTCTTCCTCCCAGTCGGGCATGTGGAAGCCGACCGACTCGAGCCTGAACAGGTCGAGTGCGGAGTGGACCGGGCGCGGGGCGACGGGGCCCTCGGCGCTCGCGTAGTAGTCGGCGGTCGAAACCGGCACGACCTTGTCGCCGTTGTCGTTCGCGGCATCGAAGACGGCGCGGGCGATGTCGGCCCAGCTCTTCACGGCGCCGGAGCCGGTGCAGTTATAGGTGCCGTAGGGGGCGTGCGTCCCCAGCACGTGGAAGATGGCCTGGGCCGTGTCGCGCGTGAAGGTCAGGCGGCCCAGCTGGTCGTCCACGACGGTGACCTGCTCGAGCCCGTCC
>URWS01000220.1 GCA_900551605.1 uncultured Collinsella sp.
CTTATGCGATCGTCGGCAGCGTCAGATGTGTATAAGAGACAGGTATGTGCGCCGGCGCCATCGCGGGTGCCGTCACGGGCATTTTGACCACCGTCTTTGAGATTCCCGCGATCCTCGCCGGAATCCTCACCCAGATCAGCCTGTGGTCCATCAACCTGCGCATCATGGGCAAGTCCAATACGCCCATTCTTGCCAAGGGCACCGTGTTTTCGGCCGTCAGCAATATGACCGGTCTGCCGCAGTCCACCGTTGCCATCATCTTGGGCATCCTGCTCGCCGTGGCTATCGTTGCCATCCTGTATTGGTTCTTTGGCACCGAGATCGGCTCGGCGCTGCGCGCCACCGGCAACAACGAGTACATGATCCGCGCTCTGGGCGTCAACACCAACTCCACCAAGATGATCGCCCTCGTGCTCTCCAACGCCCTCATCGGCCTTTCGGGCGCGCTCATCTGCCAGAGCCAGAAGTATGCCGACATTGGTATGGGCACCGGTGCCATCGTTATCGGTCTTGCCGCCATTGTTATCGGTGAGGTGCTCGGCCGTCTGCTGCCCGGCGGCCTCACGCAGTTTAGCGTCCGTCTTGCCTCCGCCGTCTTTGGCTCCGTGGTGTACTTCCTTATCCGCGCCATCGTGCTGCAGTTGGGCATGGACGCCAACGACATGAAGCTGCTCTCCGCCGTGATCGTTGCCGTGGCCCTGTGCGTGCCCGTGGTTTGGGAGCGCTATAAGCTCCGCAGCTCCTACACGAAGGGGGATGAGGCAGATGCTTAAGCTCTCGCACGTCAAGAAGACCTTTAACAAGGGCACCGTCACCGAGAAGCGCGCGCTCACCGGCGTCGACCTCACCCTGAATGACGGTGACTTTGTAACCGTGATCGGCGGCAATGGCGCCGGCAAGTCCACGCTGCTCAACATGATCGCCGGCGTGTACCCGCTCGATTCGGGCGTTATTGAGCTCGACGGCACCGACATCTCGCGCCTGAGCGAGTCGCAGCGCGCCAAGTACCTGGGCCGCGTGTTTCAGGATCCCATGCGCGGTACCGCTGCCGACATGCAGATCGCCGAGAACCTGGCCCTCGCCAAGCGCCGTGGCCAGCGTCGCGGCCTTTCGTGGGGCGTCACCAAGGCCGAGAAAGATGAGTACGTTGAGTTGCTCAAGCGCCTGGACCTTGGTCTTGACACGCGTCTCAACGCCAAGGTCGGCCTGCTCTCGGGCGGCCAGCGCCAGGCACTCACCCTGCTGATGGCCACGCTCACCAGGCCGCGCCTGCTGCTGCTCGACGAGCACACCGCGGCCCTCGACCCCAAGACGGCCTCTAAGGTGCTCAACCTGACCGAGGAGATCGTCGACGAGAACCACCTGACCACGCTCATGGTCACGCACAACATGAACGACGCCATCCGTCTGGGCAACCGTCTGATCATGATGCACGAAGGCCACGTGATCTACGACGTGGCAGGCGATGAGAAGAAGTCGCTCACCGTAGCCGACCTGCTGCAGAAGTTCGAGGAGGTCTCGGGCGGCGAGCTCGCCAACGACCGCATGCTGCTGAGCTAAAACCTGCCAAAAAGGGATGTTAATTTTGGCAGGTTTTATCTGCGCAAACGTCAAAACCGCCGCAAAGGGACAGACGCCCTTGCGGCGGTTTTCGCATATTATGTCGATAATCCGATATTCAACCAGACATTCTGGCTAAGGACTAAGGAAACTGCCATGAAAAGACTCCCCCGCCTTGCGTTAGCCGCCGCGTTGTTTGCCGGCGCGCTCGCAGGCATCCCAAGCCTCGCTTTCGCGGGGAACCTGCCCGCCGCTATTGACGGCTCCGTGGCCGTCATGCACACCAACGACATCCACGGCAGCTACAAGTACAGCTACAACGCAAGCAAGGGCACCGGCACTGTGGGCTTTGATGGACTGGCGGTTCTCTATAGCGCCCAAAACAGCGCCCCCGATCTTTTGCTCGATGCGGGCGACACCTTCCACGGACAGTCCTTCGCCACCATGAGCGAGGGCAAGAGCATCGCCGAGCTCATGGACACCTTCTACGCCGATGGCTACGACGCGACCACGCCAGACAACCACGACTGGAGCTACGGCGCGGACAAACTCCGCACCATGACCGGCTACAGCACCACCGGCACGCCCTTCGCCATGCTCTGCGCGAACGCGAAGTCTACGAGCGGCGTATGGAGCTCGAGCATCACGAAGACGCTCGATCGCACCTGGGAGGATAGCGAGGATCACTCCACATTCGACTACAAAATCAAGGTCGGCGTCGTGGGTGCCATGGATGAGTCGCTGGGATCCTCGCTGCGCGCGGACCTGGTCGCGGGCACGTCGTTCTCGAGTGCCACGAACGCCATCAATACCGAGGCAGAGCAGCTGCGCAAGGAGGGCTGCAACGTTGTCGTCTGTATCGCGCATACGCTCAACGCCAAGACCTTTGCCACACGGCTCCGTGGCATCGATGCCCTTATCGCAGGCCACGAGCACATCAACCTTAACGAGAAGGTGACGGGAGCCGACGGCAAGACAATCCACGTTGTCGAGGCAGGCAGCGCCTTTGCCGAGGTGGGGCTGCTTTCCATTCCGTACAAGTACGACACCAATGGCACCGAGACGACCGACGATGACACGGTCACGGTCCCTGCAGACGACAGCGACGAGAAGCTCTACACCGCCAAGAACGTCAACGACCTTTTGGCAGACCCCGACAAGGGCTCCGACTACCAAAGCTGCCTTGAAGCCGTCCGCAACAAGATCAAGCCGCTCGACGAGGCCTTTGAAAACGAATCGAACAAGGTGCTCGGCACATCCACCACCAACTATTTCTACGGCGAGGACGCCGCAGGCACGCATGGTTGGGAAATGGTGCGCACCACCGATTTCCGCCCCAGCAAGGAGGACGACACCACCAAAGCCCAGACCATCGGCCACGTGATTTGCGGCTCCTATCTTGCCTTGACGGGCGCAGACCTCGCTATCGAAAACGCTGGCGGCATCCGCGGCGGCATCGCGGCGGGCAACGTGACCGCCGGCAACGTCATCGCCATCTCGCCCTACGGCAACACCGTGGAGACCTGGACCATGACCGGTGCGGACTTCCTGGCAGCGCTCGAGCACTCGCTGCAGATCAGCGACGAGTGCAATCACAGCTACGAGCTTCAGCAAGCCTATGTGGCAGCCGGCCACACCGAGCAGGAGGCGCAAGACAAGTACAAGTGGCGCGATGACTCTGGCAGCGTTCTCTCCTTTGACGGCATCAACGTGACGATTGATTGGACGCAGCCCGAAGGCAAGCGCATTGTGAGTGCCACACTCACCAAGGACGGCAGCACGCTCGACCCCGCCAAGACCTATACCGTCGCCACCAACAACTACATCATCACCAACACGACTGACTTTCCCACTTTCGCAAACGCCATCAAGCACACCGAGTGGGGTACCTGCGAGTCAGCGCTGAGGGCGCTGATTGGACAGAACGGCTGGGAGAGCAAGATGGCCGGGCTCGCCGGCACCATCAGCTTCGGCTCCGCAGCCGTGGACCCCACGCCCACACCGGCCCCGACGCCTAAGCCCTCGCCTAAGACGGACACGACGACCAC
>URWS01000221.1 GCA_900551605.1 uncultured Collinsella sp.
CTACACTTATGCGATCGTCGGCAGCGTCAGATGTGTATAAGAGACAGGCGTTGCCCCGATATTTGTATAGGTGCTGCAAAGAAAGGTGCGGGCTGGCTGCTATGACTGATGCCGTTGAGGTGCTGCGAATCGATTCGCTCGAGGACGAGCGGCTCGATGCCTACGTGCGACTGACCGAGCGCGAGCTGCGCTGCGTGCTGGAGCCGCAAAAGGGCATCTTTATCGCCGAGAGTGCCAAGGTTATCGAGCGCGCGGTGCGCGCCGGATACCAGCCGGTGAGCTTTCTTTTGGGCGAACGCTGGCTCGACCAGATGATGCCGCTGTTCGAGCGCCTGGTTGTGCGCGAGGGCGCGGGTCCGGTTCCTGTGTTCGTGGCCTCGATGGAGCTCATGGAGCAGCTGACGGGCTTTAACGTGACGCGCGGTGCGCTCGCGGCATTCCGTCGTCCACGTCAGATTCCGGTTGATGAGTTCTTGGGCGGCGTCGTCGAGGCGGCGGGGGATCGTCCGGTGCGTGTGTGCGTGCTTGAGGGTATTGTCGACCACACCAACGTCGGCGCGATTTTCCGCTCGGCGGCTGCGCTGAACGTCGATGGCATTTTGGTGAGTCCTACGTGCTGTGACCCGCTGTATCGTCGCTCGGCCCGCGTGGGCATGGGCACCGTGTTTCAGGTTCCGTGGACGCGTATTGGCAGTGAGGCGCGCGTATGGCCGCATGATGGGCTGGCGGCACTGCACGATGCCGGCTTTTCGTGTGCCGCCATGGCGTTGACGGATGATTCGGTGTCGCTGGACGATCCAGTGCTGCGGGAGATCGATCGCCTGGCGATCTTTATGGGTACCGAGGGTGCCGGCCTGGGAGCCAAGACCATTGAGGGCTGTGACCGCGCCGTGCGCATTCCGATGGCGCACGGGGTCGATTCGCTCAACGTGGCCGCGGCGAGCGCCGTCGCCTTTTGGCAGCTGTGCCCGCACGTGAGCAATGAGTATCACTACCAGCCGGGTTTGTATCACTAGGCAGATATTTCGCACCAGGCTCTGATTCGGGGTGTTTCGGTCGCCGCCAGTCGGTGCTAAGCTGGTTTTGGCTTTGGTTTTAAATTGCTGTTTTGTTGTTTGACGTATGCGTGTGGGGAGGGCGTGTGGCTAAGAAATCTACGGCTATCGATGTAACGCAGGGTGTCATTTGGCAGCAGCTGCTTTCGCTGTGCGTTCCCATCTTCTTTAGTTCGTTTTTTCAGCAGGCCTACACGCTTATCGGTACGTATATCGTCGGTCAGTTTGGCGGCAAGCTGGCACTGGGTGGCATTCAGGCCACGATGGTGCTTACGGAGCTCTGCATTGGCTTTTGCGTCGGTGTGGGTGCTGGCTGTGCCGTTATTACCGGTCAGTATTTTGGCCAGCACGATGATGAGCGACTGAGTCGTTCGGTCCATACGGCCATGACGCTTGCGCTGGTGGGCGGTATCGTTTTCTCGATTCTTGGCATAGTGTTCGTTGAGCCCATGCTGGTGCTTATGAACACGCCGCATGAACTATTGGCCGAGGGCGTGGCCTATGCTCGCTGTTATTTTGCCGCGATGGTTGCGGCACTGCTGCTTAATATGGGAACCGCACTGCTGCGTGCCGTGGGCGACACACGCGGGCCCGCCGTGATCATTGCCTCTGGCTGCCTGGTTAACGTGGTGCTGGATATCATCTTTGTCGCTGTGTTGCATATGGAGGCGCTGGGCTGCGGCATTGCAGTGGCGCTGACCATTTGCTCCAATGCAACGATGATCGTGTTTCGCATGATGCGCGCTCCGGGTGCATGGCGTCTTTCGCTGTCTAAGCTCGGCATCGATCGCGGTATTTGCAAGAGTATGATCTCGTGTGGTCTGCCACTCGGTTTTCAATCGGCTGCCTATTCGATCTCGAACGTGTTGATCCAGGTGTCGGTTAATTCGTTTGGCGCCGATGTCACGACTGCTTGGGGTCTATCTGGGCGCCTGGATGGCATTATCTGGATGGTTACCGAGGCGCTCGGCGTGTCGATCACCACGTTCTCGGCACAGAACTTTGGCGCGCGCAACTACGAGCGCATGCGCAAGGGCTACCATACGTCGCTCGTGCTGTCGTTTATGCTCATTGGTGGCCTGTCTGCCGTGCTGCTGGTGTTCTCGGGTCCGTTGTCGCGTCTGTTTGTCGACGATGCTTCGATTTCGGCGTACACCACGACGATCCTTCATTTCATCGCGCCGTTTTACGCGATCTTCTCGATTATCGAAAACGCGTCGGGTTCCATCCGCGGCGCCGGCGTGAGCTTGCAGCCCATGCTGCTCACGATTTTTGGCACCGTGGTGCTCAGGGTGATCTGGGTGTTTGCGATTATGCCGTTCGATCCGTCTCTTGAGCACCTGCTGTTGGTTTACCCCGTAACCTGGCTCATCACCGCCACGATGTTCACCATCTACCACCACAGCGGCAACTGGCTCGGCCGCGCCACCGCCTAATTGATCCGTAGGGGACGGAGGAGAACGGATCATTGGCTGGCGATAAGGCGAAGTGATCCGTTTTCCTCCGTCCCCTTTGCATCAATTAGTATTCGATGCCTTGGCGGGCTAGGAGGCCTTCGTCGAAGTAGTGTTTGACGGGGCGCATTTCGGTGACCAGGTCGGCGAGGTCCGCGAGGGGCAGCAGGCCGCGGCCGGTCAGTATGAGCTCTGTGGTGTCGGGTTTCATCGCGATCAGTTGCCCGTATAGATTTGAACCTTGCCGACTTCCAGTGATGCCATCTCTATCCTTTCGTGCTCGGCGTCGGTTTATCGCCGGCCGGGTTGGGTATTCTAGTTAGCATTATCAACCCCAGTAGATGGAGTTCAAGCAGATGGAGATGGATGACAACAAACGTAGACGGAATATGATTCTCTACGTGCTCATCGCCTTCGTCGTCTACCTCGTGCTCTCGACCGTTCTGTTCCCTAACATCGGTCACACGCAGCAGATTACGAAGACCGATTACTCGACGTTTGTCAAAGCGCTCGATAAGAAGAGTGTCGACAAGGTCGAGTACAACACGGACGATTACTCGATTTATTACACCAAGAAGGGCGAGGACGAGAACATCGCCTATAAGACGACCGGTGTGCCGAACGATGCGGGCTTTACCGATCGCGTGCTTGAGTCTGGCGCTTCGCTGGAGTCGGTCGTTCCCGATAAAAACTCGGGTTTGATGACCTACTACCTGCTCACGCTCATTCTTCCCATGGCGATTTTCTTCCTCATCGGTTGGTGGCTCAACCGCCGCATGAAGAAGGCTATGGGCGATGACGGCCCGTCGATGAACTTTGGCGGCGGCGGTTTTGGCGGCGGCGGACTGGGTAAGTCCGGCGCGCGCGTGATCGCCTCCAAGGACGTGGGCGTGACCTTTAAGGACGTCGCCGGCCAGGAAGAGGCCAAGGAGTCCCTCAAGGAGGTCGTCGACTTTCTGGAGAAGCCGCAGCGCTACGAGGAGATTGGCGCCAAGCTGCCGCGCGGTGCTCTCCTTGTTGGCCCTCCGGGTACCGGTAAGACCTGTCTCTTATACACATCTGACGCTGCCGACGATCGCATAAGTGTA
>URWS01000222.1 GCA_900551605.1 uncultured Collinsella sp.
TACTTGTATTGGCCTTGATAGTACGTGTCATTGCCGACCTTATCAGTCTTATCACCCGCAAACTTAACAATGGCAACCCTATGCTGCCTATCAACGCCCTCGATAGCCTCGTTTTGTTTGGCGATGGTATTGATAAAGCTGTTCGCAGCGCTCTTCAGTGCATCGATACGCTTGGTGCGATCTCCGCCACCCATAGGATCATCCATCGAGCCGGAGGCATCCAACACCATCACGATGTCAAGTGGCGTGGTGACTGTCACGGTTGAATTAGACGTCGAGGACATCGCCGAAAGCGTGGTCAAAAAGTCCGACTCTTCGTTTTCCCCGGTTGCCTTGACCGTCTTATCGGTCCAGATTCGGCCGACGTTTTGGGTCGTTACCTTATTGCCGCCGTGGCCTGCCGCCCAGATTTCCCAGCGTCCGCTGGTATCGGGGTCGACGACCTTTCCGGTCATTATCGGTCCGTCCATTCCCGTGCTGGACCTGGCGTTGGCCTCGGGCAGCATGGCGAATGCTGCGGCTGGCAACACCAGCACTACGGCCAGTATCACCGCCAAGAGACCCCTCGTGTACTTACTCATCGCGTCTCCCTTCTCACTGTCTCAAACCTTGCATCAGCCTAAAGTTACGAAATGAGACACAATTAGGGCAGGTGACACACGTTCCAGATTTGATTTTGGGCGTGAGACAAATGTCTCACCGAAGTTGAGACACGAAAGTTTTCGCAGGAAAACGGGTGCGACTCGGAGCCAACAGGTCAAAATGATCCGTTTTCCTCCGTCCCCGGGGGATCAGTTGGTAACGCTCGCCACGAAATCGGGCCATCTACTACGTTTGACTCGATACCCCGACCATAGCCGCTTTTCATGAAAAACCGCAAGCGTTCTACCTGCGGTTTTCATTTCGCATTACTTGACGTGGTCGAGGACTGCCGCCTAAACGTAGTAGATAGGCCCATTTCGTGGCAGACGGGTCACGCGGCAGCCCTCGTGAGGCAAAAATGATCCGTTTCCCTCTGTCCACGGGAGATCAAGGGCTGCTACGGATATGGTGCTATTTCAAAACTATGCCGGATTACGGGGCTAAAGTCGGAGTCCTCATCCATACAGCCTTTTTTTGAAAAACGGCAGGCTATCTACCTGCGGTTTTGTTTTTCGATTTTCTGTATGGTTGGGGATTCGCAATCCAGCCCCGTAATCCGGCATAGTTTTGTTCGTGGCAGCCCAACCGCGCGTTTAAGCGCGGGGCCGGTGGGGCATTTTTGCCCCACCGGCCCCTATTCCAGCGCTATACCAGCCCCATCCCAACGCTATTCCGGCTTGGTTTCTACTGTGGGAGTCTTGTCCGCCGCGACTGGAGTGCGCGCGGTGTCCATGCTCAGGCAGTGTTTAGGACAGCTTTCGATGCACTCGCCGCACACCACACAGGCATACGGGTCGATCGACCACGTTCCGCCCTTGCGATCGACCGCGAGTGCGCCCGCCGGGCAGCGGCGCGCGCACATGCCACAGCAGATGCACACGTTCATGTCGTTAACGATATGCCCGCGCAGGCGCTCGGGTGCCGCGAGCTTCTCCTGCGGATAGCACACCGTTACCGGCTGCTTGACCATAGAGCCCAAGGCCGTCTTGGCAAATGTCAGTAAACTCATGCCGCGCCTACCTTTCCGTGCAGCTAATGCAGGGGTCGATGGTCAGGATAATCATGGGCACGTTAGCAAGGAGCACGCCCTGCAGCGCATGCGTCAGACCCGCCAGGTTCTGCGACGTCGGCGTGCGCACGCGGAAACGGTCCAGGTTCTTGGTGCCGTTACCGCGCACATAGTAATATGCCTCGCCGCGCGGCTGTTCAATCACAACCTCGCCGCGCGCGCCGTCGGCCGGCGTGAGCTTGGTACGCCCGCCGATACCGTCGTGCGGAATCTTGCCGACAAGCTCCTTGATAATGTCCATGGCCTGCGTAACCTCGGCACAACGCACCTGGCAGCGGGCATAACAGTCGCCATCGGTGGCAACAATCGGCTCAAACGCAGCCAAGTCCGCATAGGCACCGTCACCGAACATGCGCACGTCATAATCCACGCCCGAGGCGCGACCGAACGGGCCGACCATCGACAGATCCAGCGCGTCCTTCTTGCTGATCACGCCCACGCTATGCAGGCGCTCGCCGCAGCTATTGTCGTCCAAAAATGTATGCACCACGGCCTCGTAGACAGGGCGCATAGCGTCGAGCGTCTGGACAATACCCGCCAGCTCGGAATCCTCAATGTCGTGTTTAAGGCCGCCAATCTCGTTAATCGACAGAATCACGCGACCGCCGCAAGTGCTCTCAAAGATCTTGAGAATCTGCTCGCGCAGCGTCCACGAACGATAGAACAGCGCCTCAAAGCCAAAGGCATCGGCGAGCAGGCCCAGCCACAGCAGGTGCGAGTGAATGCGCGAAAGCTCATGCAGAATGGTGCGGATATACTGCACGCGACCAGGCACCTCGATGCCGAGCATGCGCTCGCAGGCGCTGGCGTAGCCACAGCTATGGCCCACGGCGCAGATGCCGCAGATGCGCTCGGCGATGTAGCCAGACTGATGCATATCGCGCTTTTCGGTGAGCTTCTCGAGTCCGCGGTGCACAAAGCCGATCTGCGGAATTGCTTCGATGACGCGGTCGTCCTCGATCACTAGGTCCAGATGAAGCGGCTCGGGCAGCACCGGGTGCTGCGGGCCAAACGGAATTACGGAGCGATGAGCCATGGACCTTACGCCTCCTTTTTCTGCTTGTCGCGGGCGGCCTTGGCGGCAAGCGCCGCGCGGACCTTGGCCGCTTTCTCGGGATCCATGGCAGCGAGCTTTGCCTCCATCTCGGCAGCCTTGAGCGCGGCCTTGGCAGCGGCATCGTCATGCTGGGCATCGGAGCCGGCAGTCGCAGCGGGCTGAGCAGCGACGCCCGCGGCATCGCCGGCGCTCGCAGCGCCTTCCCCTGCAGCAGCCGCAGCCGTGGCGGCCTTCTCGGCCGCGACCTTGCGCGCCTTGGCCTCGGCAGCCGCACGGACCTTCATGGCTTTCTCGCGCGCGGCCTTCACCTCGGGCGTGATAACGCTCATGGGCTCGGCAGTCGAGACCTGGTAGAAAAAGCCCTTAAAGTCGATCTGCATGTCGGTAATGGCAAGACCAAACAGGTCGTGGGCCTCGTTTTCAAACGGGAATACCGCCGGATAGTACGAACTGATAGACGGAATCTCCTGGTACTGATCAATTCCCTCAACCACCAGGTTTTCGATCGCATAGTTGCCGTCCTGCACAATATGCTCCTGAGCAGCACGAACGTTGATAAATGTATAGACCAGGCGATACGTGCCGTCGTCGACGTTGCGTTCGGCGTGCATCTGCACAAAGCGCGCGCCAACGCCCTTGAGCGCCTGGACATGCGACAGGAGCTCGTCGATCCCGACGATGGTATAGATAGCCTTTTGCATTACTCGGCCTCCTTTGCAGCGGCGGGCGCGGCGGACCTGGTGGACACGTTGACCTCGACGCCGTCACCGGCGACGGCCCCGGCCCCGGCCCCCGCAGCCACAAAC
>URWS01000223.1 GCA_900551605.1 uncultured Collinsella sp.
TTCGCCTTAGTCTCGTGGGCTCGGAGATGTGTATAAGAGACAGCCTTTAACGTCGACATTCTCATCGAGGCGCCCGACGCGCGCCTGAAGCCGGGCATGACGGCCGAGGTATCGGTGGTGACCGAGCAGCTCGACGACGTGGTGATGGTGCCGACGATGGCGCTTATGACCGAAGACGGCGAACACTATTACGTCAACGTGGCGACTGATGACGAGGGCAAGCAAACCCGTCGCGTGAAGGTGACCGTCGTGACGCAAAACGACAACGAAGCCGTAGTCGGCAAGACACAGGTCAAGCGCGACGACCAGGGCAACGAGATCAACCCCAACGTGCCGGTTACCAAGCTGCGCGATGGCGACACCCTCGTCATGGACACCGGAGCGGACGCAACGGCTGACGGTGGCTACAGCGCGGATTCGGGCAGCATGTCTGACGATGAGGGCATGTAATGCGTCCCGTTATCGACATCCGCAACGTGCACCGCATCTTTGAGAGCGAGGCGGGGTGCGCCCACATCCTGCACAACGTGAGCCTGGCGGTAAATCCCGGCGAATTCGTCGCTATCACTGGCCCCTCGGGCTCGGGCAAATCAACGCTCATGAACATCCTAGGCTGCCTGGATAAGCCAACGGCGGGCGACTACTACCTGCAAGGGCTCAACGTGGCCGAGCTCGATGATGACGAGCTCACCGAAGTCCGCGCCCTGAGCATTGGTTTTGTCTTTCAGAGCTTTAACCTGCTGCCGCGCCTATCGGTTATCGAAAACGTCATGCTGCCGCTGGCCTACACCAATGTGCCCCGTAGCCAGCGCGAAATGCGCGCCGTCCACGCCCTGCAAGCCGTCACGCTGCCGGTCGACCACTGGGACCACCGCATATCAGAGCTCTCAGGCGGACAGATGCAGCGCGTCGCCATCGCGCGCGCCCTCGTCAATGACCCGCCCATAATTCTTGCCGACGAGCCGACGGGAAACCTGGACTCCGCGACCGGAGCGCTTGTGATGGAGACCTTCCATAAGCTCCAGAAGCGCGGCAAAACCATCGTTCTTATCACACACGACCCCGGCATCGCCGCCGAGGCCGACCGTGCCGTGACCATCCGCGACGGTCGCATTCACGACGGCGCGTATATTCCACATGCACCGCGGACCCTGCGCAGCGCCGTAGATAGCCTGCCCATGATTTCCGCCTCCGCCAACCCGCCGAAAGGAGTGGTGGCATGAGCGCCCGCGATCTCATCCAGGAAGCCCTTCACTCGCTCGAGGCCAACAAGGGGCGCAGCCTGCTCACCATCCTGGGCATTGTCATCGGCATCGCCTCGGTTATCGCCATGACTTCGCTCATCGGCGGCATCCAAAACAGCTTGGTCAACAGCCTGGGCCTCAACGCAGCTCGTATGGTTCAGATCTATTCGTCGCAAGAACTCACCGAGTCGGACATCGAGAAGCTTCAAAAACTGGTGCCGCAGATAGAGCAGATCGGCATTGTCGACAGCGCGTATACCGAGTACAAGACCGGCGATAAAAGCTATACCGTCATGGCACAGGGTGTCGATAGCGACATGCTCGACGCCGTGGGGGCCAGCAAACTCGTTGCGGGGCGCACCTATTCCCAGGCCGAGTCCCAATCAGGCTCGCGCGTGGCGCTCATCAGCCGCGGCGGCGCCGATCAGCTTTACGGCAACGAACAGGATGCGCTGGGGAAAACCATCAAGGTGTCCAACGGCGAGGTGCAGATTGTAGGCGTGATTGATGGCGGCAGCGACTCCATGGGCTCGCTCACGCTGTATATGCCACGCGAAACCATCGCCGGGCTGTTTGGCGACGAGAATCCTTCATTCCCCAGTGTGACGGCACTTGCCGCCGAGGGCACGGACATGGATGAGCTCTGTAAGACCATCGAGTCCAAGGTGCGCGCGACGAAGGGCATCGCGGAGGAGGATGAGTACGACAGTGTATCGGCGACATCCATGAAAAGCGCCATCGATGCACTCAACTCCTTTATGGGCGCGTTCTCGCTCATCATGGGTGCTGTCGCCAGCATCTCGCTGCTTGTCGGCGGTATCGGCATTATGAATATGATGCTTACCAACGTAACGGAGCGCATTCGCGAGATCGGCATCCGCCGCGCTCTGGGCGCCAGTCGTCGCGATATCACCGCACAGTTTTTGGCCGAGTCTTCGGCGCTGTGCGTCACCGGTGGACTGTTGGGTGTCCTGATTGGCTATCTGCTGGCATGGGGTCTCACGTTCTTTGCCGCAGGCTCGGGCATCATGAGCGAGTTTGGAGCTACCGGGACGATCACGCCAAGCTTCTCCATTACGACAGTGTTGAGCGCGTTTGCCGTATCGGTCGGTATCGGCGTAATCTTTGGCTTCTATCCCGCTCGCCGCGCAGCAAAGCTCGACCCGGTGGAGTGCCTACGCTACCAGTAAGCCACCGCCAACAAGTTGCGGTGAATTAGGGACTAAATATGCTATCTAGCAGCAAAAACAGACACTATTTCACCGCAACTTATTGAAGGGCTGCTTGCGCCAGTTCCGGGCTTCGTCCTCGAGCTATTGGCGGATGACGGGCTTGTACGGGTCGAGCTTGCTCGGGGCGCTCCTCCTCGCGGGCGAGAGGGCGCGCAGGCGTGGCGAGCGCCTAGCGCGCGAGCTCCCGTAAGAGCGCGTCTTCCACTTCCCGAAGCAAAAGGGCCACGCCTCCCTCGGCGGGACGGGTGACCACGATGCAGCGCGCTCCCGCGTCGCGCGCGGCGGCGAGCTTCTCGGCCGTGCCGCCTACGGTTCCCGAGTCCTTGGTCACAAGCCACTGGGCGCCCACCTGCCGAAGCATCGCCTCGTTGAGCTCGCGGGTGAAGGGTCCCTGCATGCCGATGACGTGCGACGGCGAAAACCCCGCATCGATGCACTTCGTTATAGCACCGGGCAGCGGGAGCACACGCACAAAGAAGCGCTCCGCGAAATCGGCGACGCGCGTGTAGGGAGCAAGCTCCTTGCTCCCCGTCGTGAGAAGCGCGCGACCCGGGTTCTCGGAGAGAAAGCGCGCCGCGCAGGCGATCGACGCGACCGGCACGACGCCTTTGGGCAGCGCCTCGACCGGGCGCGCAAGACGCAGGCATCGTGCACCCACGACGAGCGAAGCGGCCCGGATGTTGCCGCTTGCGAGCGTTGCGAAGGGGTGCGTGGCGTCGACGACGATGCGCGCGCCGGAAAGCTCGCGCTCCATGTCGGCCTCGTCGAGCCTGCCCGCATGCACCTCGATGCCCGGAAGCTCGCCCAAAAGCTCGCCTCCGTACTCGGTTGCC
This sequence comes from uncultured Collinsella sp., assembly GCA_900551605.1. Lineage (GTDB taxonomy): Bacteria > Actinomycetota > Coriobacteriia > Coriobacteriales > Coriobacteriaceae > Collinsella. The sequence goes on from URWS01000223.1 coordinate 3,310, forward strand.
GCGTAGGCACGGGCGGGGATGCCCGCCCCGCTCGCCCATTCGCACAGAAGGCGGCCCTCGGTGGTGCCGGCGAAGATGCGCAGCGCCGGCGCGGATGCGGGCGCCGTCACTTCGGGCCGCCTGGGCGCGTGATCTGGTAGAGCAGCGCGTTCATAATGGCAGCCGCCACGGTCGAGCCGCCCTTGCGACCCCTCGCGACGATGGCCGGCACGCGTCTGTCTCTTATACACATCTCCGAGCCCACGAGACTAAGGCGAATCTCGTA
>URWS01000224.1 GCA_900551605.1 uncultured Collinsella sp.
GTGTATAAGAGACAGTAGGCACACAAGGTCAAAGGCGGCACCATGATCCTCCTGGTCGACAAGATCGAAAAAAGCTTCGGCGCGCGCGTCCTCTTTAGTGGCGCGTCCTTCCAGATCAACCCCGGCGAGCGTTTTGCGCTCGTGGGACCCAACGGCGCCGGCAAAACCACCATGCTCAAGATCATCATGGGCATCGACAGCCCCGACGCCGGCCAGATCCAGTACGCAAAGGACTGCCAGGTAGGCTACCTAGAGCAGGAAACCAACCTGGAGCACAAGGACACCACCATCCTTGCCGAGGTCATGGCGGCCGCCAAGGAAATTCGCCGCATGGGCGAGCGCGCCAACGAGCTGCAGGCCCAGATCACCGAGCTCTCCGAACAGGGGAAGGGTGTCGACGCGCTCCTCAACGAGTACGGACAGGTCCAGGACCGCTTTGAGCACCTGGGCGGCTACGAGCTCGAGAGCAACGCGCGCAAGATCCTGTCCGGTCTGGGCTTTAAGGTCACCGACTTTGAGCGCCCGTGCTCCGAGTTCTCGGGCGGCTGGCAGATGCGCATCGCGCTGGCCAAGCTCTTCCTGCGCCACCCCGACCTGCTGCTTCTAGACGAGCCCACCAACCACCTGGACCTCGAAAGCGTCCAATGGCTGCGCGGCTTTATCGCTAACTACGACGGCGCCGTCCTCATCGTCAGCCACGACCGAGCCTTTATGGACGCCTGCGTCGACCACGTGGCCGCGCTCGAGAACCGCCGCGTGACCACCTACACCGGCAACTACAGCAGCTACCTTAAACAGCGCGAGGACAACCTGGAGCAGATGCGCGCCAAGCGTGCCGCTCAGGAGCGCGACATCGCCCACATGCAGGTCTTCGTTGACAAGTTCCGCTACAAGCCCACCAAGGCCGCCCAGGCGCAGGAGCGCATCCGCAAGATCGAGCAGATTAAAAAGGAACTTGTCATCCTGCCCGAGGGCCACAAGCACATCGACTTTAAGTTCCCTGACCCGCCGCGCTCCGGCGACATGGTCGTCGGCCTGGAGGGAGTGTCCAAGTCCTACGGCAACAAGCACATCTACAGCGACATCGACCTCAAGCTCTACCGCGGCGAGCACGTGGCACTCGTCGGCCCTAACGGCGCCGGCAAGTCCACGCTCATGAAGATCCTCGCCGGTCTGGAGCCGCCCACCACCGGCACCCGCGACCTGGGAACCAACGTCGGCGTCGCCTACTATGCCCAGCATGCGCTCGAGGGCATGACCGAGTCCAACACCGTCCTGCAAGAGATCGACACCGTCACGCCCAAGTGGACCGTACCGCAGCAGCGCAGCCTGCTGGGCGCCTTCCTGTTTAGCGACAACGATTCCATCGAAAAGCAGGTGCGCGTCCTCTCCGGCGGCGAAAAGGCGCGTCTGGCGCTCGCCAAGATGCTTGTGGCCCCCGAGGCGCTCCTGTGCCTGGACGAGCCCACCAACCACCTTGACATCGACTCGGTGGACATGCTCGAGAACGCCCTGCAAAACTTCCCCGGTACCATCGTGCTGATCAGCCACGATGAGCACCTGGTACGCGCCGTGGCCAATCGCATCATCGACATCCGCGATGGCAAGGTCACAGTCTATGACGGCGACTACGACTACTACCTCTACAAGCGCGAGGACCTCGCAGCCCGCGCCGCCGCCGAGGCGGCAGGGGATAGCGCACCTGCCGCGGCCAAGTCCACCAAAGCCAGCGCCGCCCAGGCCGACACCCCCGCCGCGGCGCCTAAGCCTGCCGAGGGCAAAAAGACCAAGGAGCAAAAGCGCGCCGAAGCCCAGGCCCGCGCCGCCCTTAACAAAAAGCTCAAGGGCGTGCGCAACCAGCTCAAGAAGATCGAGACCGAGCTGGACAAAAAGCGCGCCCGCTATGACGAGCTTATGGAATTGATGGCGAGCGAAGAGCTTTATGCCGATCAGGACAAGTTCAACGCCGCGCTGGGGGAATATAACGGCCTTAAGCAAGAGCTTCCCAAGCTCGAGGATGAATGGCTGGAGCTTTCCACCCAGATCGAAGAGGAGACCGCGCGTGAACTCTCGTAAGGCCGCTGCCGTGTCGATGAGCATCATCGCCATCGCCTGCCGCATCTGCGGCATCTTTATGAGCGCGATGACCGTGCTACTGTGCTTTAGCGGCCTCACCGCCAAGCTGCAGATCGTCGGCTTTGTCGTCGAGCTCTCGCGCGCGCTGCCGAGCGCCATCGCCGGCTACGGCGTCATCACGTCGCCCTTTGGCGGCGTATTCCGTCTGGATTACGCCATCGTTGCCGTCATTCTGTTCGTAGCCGACTACCTGCTCACGCGCGCCTCGCGTCGCGTCCGCTAGGGGAGCGCCATGTCCAGCAGCTACATCATGAACCTGCTCGCCAGCGCCGTCGCCGTCATCGTGGGCATCGTCATCCACGAAAGTGCGCACGCCGCCGCGGCCTGGGCACTCGGCGATAAGACAGCCCGTTCGCGCGGCCGCGTGTCACTCAACCCGCTCAACCATATCGACCCGTTCGGCACCATCATCCTGCCACTGCTCATGCTCGCAGCCGGTGGCCCGGTGTTCGCCTTTGCCAAGCCCGTGCCCGTCTACCTCAACAACCTCAAGCACCCCAAGCGCGACGAGGTCCTGGTGAGCGTGGCCGGCCCCGCGTCGAACATCGCACTCGCATGCCTCGCGGCCGCCCTCATGCACGCAACGTACGGCAATCTCTACGCCAGCATGTCCTTTGCCGTGGCGTCGCAGATCATGAACTTCGGCGCCACGTTTATCGTGGTCAACCTGTCGCTCGCGTTCTTTAACCTCATTCCGATTCCGCCGCTTGATGGCTCGTCGATCATCGTGCCCTTCCTCAAGGGCACGGCGCTCAACAACTATTACCGTCTGCAGCAATACGCTATGCCCATACTCATCCTGGTTCTATACCTGCTGCCTATGTGGACCGGCATCGATGTAATCGGCCGCTATTTCGACGTTACCGTGTATCCGCTTGCTGAGCAGCTGCTCAACTTCGCAATCGCCGGCATCTAAGGTAAACTTACAGGTCGACCGTGTAAAACGGTCGCAACATGCACCCAAACCGCGCCGCGAAGGCGCCGTCAAAGGAGGTCGAAGATGTCGTATCGCGTGTCGACGCAGGTCTACAGCGGACCGTTCGACCTGCTGCTGCAGCTGGTAACCCGCCAAAAAGTAGATATCGGCGCCATCTCGATCAGTGAGGTGGCCGAGCAGTACCTTGCCGAGGCCGAGCGCATCGAGGCGCTGGACCTGGACGTGGCGAGCGACTTTTTGCTGGTCGCGGCAACCCTTTTGGACATCAAGGCCGCCTCTCTGGTGCCGCAGGAGGCCCCGCGCAAAGTCGATGACGACGATGACGAGTTCGACGAAGACCTTGAGGAGCTCAGCACGCTTGACGGCGATGCCCTGCGCGAGGTCTTGATCCAGCGCCTGATCGCCTACAAGCAGTTTAAGGGCGCGGCGGCAGCCCTTGGCGCGCGCATGCAGGCCGAGAGCCGCATGCATCCGCG
>URWS01000225.1 GCA_900551605.1 uncultured Collinsella sp.
GGCCCCAACACCATCGAGACGCCGACCACGACGCTCGCCCGCCGCATCGCCGACGCGTTCATCGACCCCTTCGCCGGCATCCTCGCCGCGCTCGCGCTGGTCTCGCTCTACATCGACGTGCTCGCCGTGCCCGAGCCGCAGCGCGACCCCTCCACGGTCATCGTCATCGGCATCATGCTGCTGGTATCGGGCGGCATGAAGTTTATCCAGGAAGCCCGCAGCGGCAATGCGGCCGAGGCCCTCAAGGATCTGGTCTCCAACACCTGCACCGCCCTGCGCGACGGCGAGCGCATCGAGATCCCCTTCGATGAGCTCGTCCCCGGCGACGTGATCCGCCTCTCCGCCGGCGACATGGTGCCGGCCGATGCCCGCATCATCACCGCACGCGACCTGTTTGTGATCGAGTCCGCCCTCACCGGCGAAAGCGAGGCCGTCGAGAAGACCGCCGTCGCCACCGTCGTCGAAGGCGCCGACAGCTCCACGCTGCCGCTCTCCGCCTGCAAGAACATCGTCTTTACCGGCACCTCCGTGCAAAACGGCACCGCCATGGCGCTTGTCGTGGCCACCGGTTCGGACACCTACCTGGGCGGCATCGCCAAGATGCTCAACGGGCGCGGCGAGAAGAGCGCGTTCGACCGCGGCGTCTCGAGCGTCTCGATGCTGCTGGTGCGCCTGATGCTCGTCATGGCGCCGGCAGTCTTTGCCATCAACGCCGCCACCAAGGGCAACGTCATCGATGCGCTGCTGTTCGCCACGAGCGTGGCCGTGGGCATCACGCCGCAAATGCTTCCCGTCATCGTGACCACGAGCCTGTCGCAGGGCGCCAAGGACCTCGCCCGCCGTCAGGTCATCGTCAAGGAGCTGCCCGCGATCCAAAACCTCGGCGCTATGGACGTACTGTGCTGCGATAAGACCGGCACCCTCACCGAGGACCGCATCGTGCTCGAGCGCTACCTCAACACCGACGGCAACGAGGACGCGCGTGTGCTGCGCCATGCGTTTTTGAACAGCTTCTTCCAGACGGGCCTCAAGAACCTCATCGACCTGGCCGTGATCGACCGCGCCGACATGACCCCTTCGGCCGTCGCGCCCGATTCCATGCTGGGCCAGAGCCTGCGCGACCGCTACACCAAGGTCGACGAGGTGCCCTTCGATTTCTCGCGCCGTCGCCTGAGCGTGGTGGTCGCCGATGCCCAAGGCAAGACCCAGATGGTCACCAAGGGCGCTGCCGAGGAAATGCTCGAGATTTGCTCCTACGTCGAGGTGGACGGCACTGCCCAGCCGCTAACCGACGAAAAGCTCTCCCAGATTCGCAAGCAGGTGGCAGACCTCAATGCCGGGGGCCTGCGCGTGATCGCCGTGGCGCAGAAGACCAACCCGCGCACCGTGGGCGAGTTTGGCATCGCCGACGAGTGCGACATGGTGCTGATGGGCTTTTTGGCCTTCCTCGATCCGCCCAAAGCGAGCGCCGCGGGCGCCGTCGCCACCCTCGAGGCCAAGGGCGTGGCGGTCAAGGTCCTGACCGGCGACAACGACCGCGTCGCCGCCACCGTCTGCGAGCAGATCGGTATCGATGCAAGCAACGTTTTGCTGGGCTCCGAGATCGATGCGCTCGACGACGCCGAGCTGGCGGAGCGCGCCGAGCAGACCCACCTCTTTGCCAAGCTCTCGCCGCTGCAGAAGGCGCGCTTGGTGCGCGTCATGCGCGAGCTGCTCGGCCACACCGTGGGCTTTATGGGCGACGGCATCAACGACGCCGCAGCCATGCGTGCGAGCGACTGCGGCATCTCGGTCGACTCCGCCGTCGATATCGCCAAGGAATCCGCTGACATCATCTTGCTGCAGAAGGACCTGGGCGTGCTCGAGCGCGGCATCATCGAAGGCCGTCGCACCTACGGCAACCTGCTCAAGTACCTCAAGACCACGGTGAGCTCCAACTTTGGCAACGTGCTGTCAGTGACTGTCGCGAGCCTGTTCCTGCCGTTCTTGCCCATGAGCGCCCTGCAGCTGGTGCTGCTGTCGCTGGTCTACGAGATCGTGTGCATCGCGCTGCCGTGGGACACCGTCGACGATGCCTGGACTGCCCGCCCGCGTGCCTGGGACGCCGCGTCCATCAAGGGTTTCATGCTCGAACTGGGCCCCGTGAGCTCGCTGTTTGACATTGTGACCTTCGCCGCGCTCTTCTTTGTGGTGTGTCCCGCCGCCGTGGGCGCAAGCTGGGCCGAGCTTGCCGCCGCGGGCAATGTTGCCGGCATGGCAACCTTTACGGCGATCTTCCAGAGTGGCTGGTTCGTCGAGTCCATGTGGTCGCAGACGCTCGTGATCCACATGCTGCGCTCCCCGCGCCTGCCGAGTCCGCGCGACCACGCCGCACCCGCGCTGTGCGTGCTCACCGTGCTGGGGCTGGCGCTTGTCACCTGGCTGCCGGCAAGCCCCATCGCCGAGGCTCTGGGCCTCATGCCGCTGCCGGCGAGCTTCTTTACGCTGCTCATCGGCATCGTCGCCGCCTACATTGCACTGACCCAGCTGGCCAAGCACCGCTACATCGCCCGCCACGGCGAGCTGCTGTAACAGACAGCCCTAAGGCAAAACCACCACAAAGGTGCCTGTCCCCTTTGTGGTGGTTTTGGAGCGTTACGAGGCGTTGGTCAGGCGGCTCCAGAGCTCATCGATATCGATCTGGTCGCCGCCGCTCAAGTAGCCGGTTCGAATAAAAGCCTCATTGTAGATATAGATGTCATGAGCGCTATCGCCATCGTCTTCGGTGTCGTTGGCCATAATCACGTAGCGGTGGCCGTCAAGCGCCTTGACCAGCCAATACTGGGTATCATCGATCGTGCATTTCTCCTGCACCATCGCCGCATCGCCAATCGCGCCGATGAGCGCCCGCTCGCCCTTCGTATAGCCGCCCACCGAGAGTAGAATCGCGACGTTTTCGTCTCCGCCGCCCGGTTCAAGCTCCTCGTACTCGGACTCCGAAAGCGGTATCGCGCTGTTCGCAAGTTCGTCCACATCGTCCGAAACCTTGGAAAAGGTAAAAGCGAAAAATCCCGCGTCATCGACGGCGCCGTAGCCCACGTTCTCGCCTTGCCACTCATAATTTTGATGTTTGAGCAGGCGCACCATATCGGCACCAGCCAAGTTGATCGCGGCATAGACCGTCACGTTAGCATTGTCGTCCACGCAGGCGGCGTCCGCCGTGCTCGCTGCTTTGGCGCCGCCCGTTGTGCCCGAGCAGCCAGCCAGCGCGCAAGCCGCCGCGCCCGCGCCCGCCACAAAGACCGCACGGCTCATCGTCATCTCGTTCATCATGTTCGTCCCTCGCTATGCTATTGGCCGCATCGCACTTAGCCGAGCGCGCGCCCGGTCTTCTCCTGCCAAAATTCGTTAATCGTGGGGGCACCGCCGCCTTGGGTAAACGTATCGGTTTTGATGGCCTCCTCGGTAATGAGGTCCAGGCGGTAGTCGCCGTTTTCCATTTGGCTCACCATGGCAACGTGACGCGCCATGTTGGAACCTGTCTCTTATACACATCTGACGCTGCC
>URWS01000226.1 GCA_900551605.1 uncultured Collinsella sp.
GAGATTCGCCTTAGTCTCGTGGGCTCGGAGATGTGTATAAGAGACAGGCCGAGACGTGCGTTCTCAACGCCGCCGCCAGCGAGCGCTATGGTTTTACGCCCGAGGCCTGCTACGCCGAGAAGACCTGGCGTATGATGCGGGACTTCCTGGCGCTTCCCGAGGTACGCGCCGGGTATTCTGATTACATGGCGATGCTGAACGCTCGCGGTGTCACGGCTATCAAAGAGATGGCCTTCGACGACTATTACGGATTTGCCGACGAGATGGCGCGTCGTGAGGAATCTGGCGAGCTGACGGTTCGCGTCTCCATGATGTCGCAGCCGGTGGGCGCCGGGGCGAATCTGTCCTATGCTCGTGCGGCGCGCGATCGCTTCCAGGGACCGTTTGTTCGTTTCTCGGGCTTCAACCGTATGACCGATCGTGGCGTGTGGGCAGGACTTGCCGAGATGATCGATCCTTATGAGGAGACGGCCGATGCAGGGGCTGCCGGCAAGACGGTTGTCGAGGAGCCCGAGTGGGGTTTGATTGAGGACGAGCTGCGCGCGATTGATGCCGAGGGCTTCCGTTACTCGCTTCATTGTCAGGGTGACGGCGCCGTTCGCCACACCGTTGCGCTGTATGCTTCGCTGCCGCGAGATGAACACGGAGTCATGCTTCGACGCCATGCGATTACCGACCTCGAGAACTCTGATCCGGAAGACCTTGCCCTGTTTGGCAAGCTGGGCGGAATCTGCGAGGTCTACCCCCAGATCCTCACGCTCGATAAACGCGAGGACTGCCTGTCGATGATGCGTCGGCAGATCGGCGAGGTCCGACTGCTGCACAGCTGGAACCGTCGCGGTATGGAAGACGCGGGGTGCACGGTGTGCTGTGGCACCGACCTCCCGCTCTTGATTCCGAGCTTGGGCGAATCAGTATTTAGCGCATGCGGCGGTTTCTTTGCCGACGGTTTGTCCGTGAATGAGGGTAATACGCTGACGCTTGCCGAGCTCCTACGTGCGTGGACGGCAGGGGGCGCATATGACCTCATGCGCGAGGATGAGCTGGGGACGCTCGAGGCCGGCAAGCTTGCCGACCTCTGTGTGCTCGATCGCGATGTGTTTGGCCTTGACTACCACGATGCTTGTGACCTTGCTGTTGATATGACCATGTCGGACGGACGTATCGTGTTCGACCGAAATAAGGAGGTTTAGCATGCCTGAAACCAAACCGACGCTGCGTCGCGAGCAGATCGCGGGCATGAACATCCACTACATCATGTGGTCGCTCGACTATTTTTTGGATACGCAACAGCGCCTGGGCTTTGAGTCCATCGAGCTGTGGTGCGCCGAGCCCCATGTGACGCTCGATCACACTGGGTATTTTGAGGCCGAGGTTCTGGCGAAAAAGGCCTCCGACCGTGGTCTGCGCTATCGGACGCTCTGCCCCGAGAATGTGGTCTACCCATGGCAGTATTGCGCTCGTAAGCCGCTTCATGAGCAGCGGAGCCTGGCGTACTTCAAGCATGGCATCGAGCTTGCCGAGGTACTGGGATGCGACCGCATGTCCGTAAACTCGGGTTGGGGTGACTGGGACGAGGATCGCGAAGAGGCGTGGAAGCGCAGTCGCGAGCACCTATCCATCTTGGCGGAGTATGCCGGCGAGCACGGTCTGGTGCTAACGATGGAGAGCCTGCGTCCCGAAGAGAGCAACCTTGTGACGACCGTCGCTGACGCTAAGCGCATGATTGATGAGGTCGCGAGTCCGTACCTGCAGCCTATGGTCGATACGACCGCAATGGGCGTTGCGGGCGAGTCGCTCGAGGACTGGTTTGCCGCATTTGGCGACGGTGCAATCCATGAGATGCACTTTATCGACGGCGATCCCTATGGCCATCTGGTCTGGGGCGACGGCAAGCACGATATGGATGCCTTTGTCGCCACGCTCAACGCCCATGGTTTCGATGGCATGTTGGGCCAGGAAATCACGGACGGTCGTTACTTCGATGATCCGGCGGCGGCAGATGCCAAGAACATGGCCGCCTTCGAGAAGTATCTGATTGACTAGATAAGACTTTGCTCGGCCATGCAAGACACGTTCTGCATGGCCGGCCAAGCTGGAAAGGAACTAAACATGAACGCACATGATCTGATTAAGGAAGCAATTGCCGAGAAGGGCAAGTTCGACAGCGTCTACTGGATTGCCTGCGGTGGCTCCATGATCGATCTGATCCCGGCCCATGAGCTCTTGCAGCGCGAGGCGACGACGTTCACGTCGTATATCTATACGGCCCGTGAGTTCGACATCATGCGTCCCCGTCGCCTGGGCGAGAAGTCTCTGGTCATTGCCTGCAGTCACAGCGGCAATACCCCCGAGGTCGTCGAGGGCTGCGAGATTGCCCTTGCCGCGGGCGCGACGGTGATCGCGCAGACCGATAACGCCGGTTCCAAGATCGATAATGGCAAGTGGGTCACCTGGGTGTACCCGTGGGGCGAGGGCGTTCCGCAGGCCGAAGTCCCTGCCGGTATCTCGCTGTCGCTCGCGGCCGAGCTGCTCGATCAGCAGGAGGGCTACGCCGATCTCGCTGACATGTATGCCGGTATTGCCGAAATGGATAAGATTCTGCCTCCCGCACGCGAAAAGGTAAATGCCGAGCTGGGCGATCGCTTCGCCAAGCTTTGCCAGGAGCATGAGTTCTTCTATATCCTGGGCAGCGGCCCCAACTTTAGCCAGACGTACGGCTTTGCCATCTGCTCGCTCATGGAGATGCAGTGGCAGCACTGCAGCTATATCCACTCTGCCGAGTACTTCCATGGCCCCTTTGAGGCTACCCAGGATGGCGTCTTCTACTTCTTGCAGATGGGCTCGAGCGAGTGCCGTCCTATGGACGAGCGCGCCCTGGCGTTCCTCGAGACCCACACCGACACGCTGATGGTGCTTGATGCCAAGGAATATGGCATGGAGGCCGTGCCGGCGAGCGTTCGTGCCTATCTGGATCCGGTGCTGTTCTACGCTATGAACTGCGAGCTGCGTGCAGCGCGCGGCAAGGTGTTCGATCACGACCCCGACTTCCGCCGCTATATGGGCGTTGTTGAGTACTAGGAAGGATAGATACCATGGCTTTTAACGTTAACGCGCTCGGGTTCGGTGACAACGTCGTCGACCGTTATGAGCATATCCATACCATGTATCCCGGCGGCAATGCGGTGAATTTTGCCGTTTACGCCAAGAAGTGCGGCGCCGCGCGCTCCGCGTACATGGGCATCTTTGGCAACGACACCGCTGCCGAGCATGTGATTGCAAGTCTCGAGGACGAGGGCATCGAGCTCGCTAAGTGCGAGCAGCTTATTGGCGAGAACGGCGCGGCGCGTGTGACCGTGGTCGATGGCGACCGCGTATTCCTCGGCTCCAACGAGGGCGGCATTCGTGGCGATGCGCGCTATGTGCTCGATCGCTTCGATCTGGCATACATGAAGCAGTTCGACGTAGTCCACTCGGGCAACTACTGCTTTACCGAGCGCGAGCTCCCCAAGCTGAAGGCTGCGGGCATCACCGTA
>URWS01000227.1 GCA_900551605.1 uncultured Collinsella sp.
ATGGTGTTGGGGCCGGCGGCGTCCAGGCGCTCGACGGCTTGCCCGGCGGTGAGGCCGTCGGCCGTGGCGTCGAGCAGCACGAGGGCGTCCTCGGCGCTATGGGTGGCGGCGAATATGGTGTTCTTGGCAAGGCCGGCGTGAGCGGCAGGGCGCGCCGTGCGGCGGCGCTTGGAGATGACTTCGAGTACCGTGGCGGTTTTGAGCATCAGCATAGGGTCCTCCTTGTTAAAGGGAGTTAGCGTACGTGTCGTATTGAATTGCAAAAAACCTAGATGTCGCTCACGTCATGCTCGCGAATCACCACATGGGGGGCGGGCACCTTTGTGGTGGTTTTGGTGATCGACTGTTGGCGCTTATGCGTGCGCGGAATCCTCGCGGCGTGCCGAGGGCGACATGCAGGTTTTTCGACTATGGCTGCCTTCCATGGCACACCTCCTTAAGGCCGGGCGCAGCGCGCTTTGGGTATCTCGTACCCGCTTCAATCCGCCGGTATTTTTGACGAGGGGGTTTGCCGTGTCAACCCCATTGTTCGGAAAATCATCGCCCCTGACAAAGCCCTTACAGAGTGCCGTGGCTCCAAAGCGCGACCGCATCTGCGTCCTGCCTGCGCTAAACTGGAGGGCACGTACGCGATTACGAGAGGAGCCCGCATGGAGGCTTACAAGCAAGAGTTCATCAAGTTTATGGTCGAGTCCGACGTTCTTAAGTTCGGCAGCTTTACGCTCAAGAGTGGCCGTCAGTCCCCGTTCTTTATGAACGCCGGCGCTTATGTGACGGGCTATCAGCTCAAAAAGCTGGGCGAGTGCTACGCCCAGGCCATCCACGATAACTTTGGCGACGACTTTGACGTGCTGTTTGGGCCGGCCTACAAGGGTATTCCCCTGGCCGTCGTGACCGCGATTGCCTACCACGAGCTGTACGGCAAGGAGGTCAAGTACTGCTGCGACCGCAAGGAGGCCAAGGACCACGGTGCCGACAAGGGCAACCTGCTGGGCTACGAGCCCCAGGACGGCGACCGCGTGATCATGGTCGAGGACGTCACCACCAGCGGTAAGTCCATCGACGAGACCTATCCCAAGGTCAAGGCTGCTGCCGATGTCGAGATCAAGGGTCTCATCGTGTCCCTCAACCGCATGGAGGTCGGCAAGGGTGGCGTGACCACCGCGCAGAAGGAGATTGAGGCCAAGTACGGTTTCCCCGTCGCGAGCATCGTCTCCATGGCCGAGGTCGTCGAGACCCTCTACAACCACGAGATTGACGGCAAGGTCGTCATCGATGACGAGCTCAAGACCGCCATCGACGCCTACTACGAGCAGTACGGAGTCCGGGAGTAGTTACGCGGTTTTCCAAACCGCGTAACGGGCCGACGCTGCGCGCCGCCCAGAGCGAACAATTTGTCATTCAAAAGGCAAGGCATGACCAGAAGGTCTATGCCTTGCCTTTTTCATGCCAACTTGTTCGCTCTGGACGTCGCTCGCTGTCCGTCCTCTACCTGCGGCGTTGTCTTGCCCCGGATGCGGCAGTAGTCATTGGGGACGTTCTTGTTTGACTAGTCGTTTAAGAACGTCCCCAATGACTAGTCAGAGATGAGCGTGGATAATCTCCCGTTTTTGGCCTGTGTGGGGGCTCAAAGTGGGAGATTATCCACGCTCATTTGATAAGTGTCCGAAAATCCACGCTCGTTTACTTGAGGCCGGGGAGGCGGGTGTAGGGGAATGAGCGCTCTAGGAACTCGGCGCAGCGGGCGTAGTCTTTGGCGAAGTAGCTGCTGTAGAGCGAGTCGAGCACGTATTGCACGGCGATGTGGCTGGCGAACTGCGTGATGCGGTGCGTCATGCTCTCGTGGTCGCTCACCGTGAGGTAGGCGGAAAATCCGGGGTGCAGGCGCGCGCAATAAGGTGTGCCGATGACAACGACGGGAACATGGCGACTGCTGAGGATCGGCAAGATATCCTTGAGGTTGGGCGCGAGGCCGCTGTAGGAGATGACGATGGCCGCATGGCCGGAATCCGAGGCGAGCGCCGTGCGCACCTGGGCCTCGGTGCTGCTGTAGCATGTGGCGCTCTTGCCGGACGAGAGCAGGCGGTCGCGGAACATTCCCGCTGGATAGAGGTTGTGCGAGCCGGTGTAGATGTCGACCTGCCGTGCCTTCGCGATCAGTTTGGCGGCGTGGTCGAGCTGTGCGGGGTCGAGCAGCTCCTGCGTCTCGGCCAGCGTGGTCTGGTAGAGCCCTTCCATGCGCTCCATAACCTGCGCAGGCGTGGACGTGGCATCGAAGGGAAAGTTGATATCTACGTCGCGGCGGTTGCCTGCTTCGGTCGCCAGACGGATGAGCTCGACCTTGAGATCCTTAAAGCCCTCGAGGCCGAGCTTTTTGCAAAAACGGTGCACGCTTGCGACCGAAACATTGGCGCGGGCGGCAAACTCCTTAATGGAGAGTCCGCGGATGTCTTCGCCCATGGCGAGGGCCGAGATGCCGAGCTGCTGCTCGGTAGGGGTTAGGCCCTGTGCCTCGGTAATCTTGCGTTTGATATCCATTCGAACTCCCGCACTCGCCAAACCTGCCAAAAAGGGACGGGTTTATTTTGGCAGGTTTTGCCCGAGAAGGGTAACGGGGCCGAGGACACCGCTGGGCGCGACGGGCTCGGTGAGGGCGAAGATGTCGGGAATCGCATGGTCGAGTGTGTTGATGACATCGATGGTGAGCTCGTGCGTGCCGGCGGCAAGCGCGCCTGTCGCAAAGCGATAGGGCGGGCAGATGCGCGTGCCGAGCGTTTGTCCGTCGAGCGTGAGTGTTGCGACTTCGTAGACATCCCCCAGGTCAATGGCGGTGTGGGCGAGGTCGTCGGTCAGCTCGAACGACGTGCGATAGTGGAACGTGCCGCAGATGCCGGCGAACTGCTCGGCCGTGAGGTCGCACAGCTGCTCGAGCTTTTGCGGCTCGCCAAAGGTTCCATCGCTGCCGGCAGGGGAGAGGGCAACGGTCCACGGTCCGTCGATGCTAAGGCAAACCGCATCATCCGCATTCGTGTTCGCCCCGTCATCGAGTCCGACCTCGTCGCCCGTTCCCAGAACAACAACGCAGCTCTCGAAGGGCGCCAGCTCCAACGCGCCATCAAACGCAACGGGTTCGGTGCCGTTCAGCAGGTCGAGGCGCGTGCCGCAAAGGCGCTCGCCTCGAGCAAGTGCAACCGTACAGCAAATACTTTCACGCGGATGCTCGTTGACTAGCATCACATAGGTCTCGCCCGCACGCTTGTAGCGAAGTGCGCGCAGCCAGGGCTGTGGCCTATCGGTCACAACGGTCTGCAGCCCCGCGTCTGCCAGCGCGTCCGCCACATCGGCAAGTGGCGTTGCCGTAAGCCCGTCCAGATCGGCTGCGCCATCCGCGTCATAAAGAGCGCCGGGCACTTCGTCAGCAGCGAGCACCGTGACACCCGCGGCCATCATGCGCCTCACCTCTTCCTGTCTCTTATACACATCTCCGAGCCCACGAGACTAAGGCGAAACTCGTA
>URWS01000228.1 GCA_900551605.1 uncultured Collinsella sp.
ACGAGATTCGCCTTAGTCTCGTGGGCTCGGAGATGTGTATAAGAGACAGCCAGGGCGTCGCGGCGCTCGTCCTCGCGCGCAAACAGGTCGCTCATATCGCCGCCGGTGGCAGCGCCCAAAAACTCGCTTTTGGCCTTTGACCAGGCGGCTCGCTTTTTGCTTCCCATCTGCATCGCGCCCCTCTCCAAACGTTGGTATGATTGCTCAATCAAAGTGATACCAATAAACGTGAGGTCGCCGCGTGATGATCAGAAAAACCCTCGATACCGACATTCCCGCCGTCATGGCTATCTATGACGCGGCCCGCGCCTTTATGCGCGCGCATGGCAACGCCACGCAGTGGCCCGAGGGCACGCCTTCTGCCGAGCAACTGGCTGCCGATATTGCCGCCGGTGGCAGCTATGTGTGCGAAGTCGACGGTCGTGTGGTGGCGACGTTTGCCTTTTTACCGGGCCCGGACGAGTGCTATGACGCAATTGAGGACGGTCAATGGCGTAGCGACACTCCGTACGCCGTGTTGCATCGTGTGGCATCCGATGGCACCGTGCGCGGTATCGCGGCTGCGATGTTTGCTTTTGCCAAGGAGCGCGCCGACCACCTGCGTATCGACACGCATCAGGACAACCTGCCCATGCAGGGTGCGAGCCTCAAGGCCGGATTTGAGCGCGCCGGCATCGTGTACGTGTCGGATGGTACACCGCGTGTTGCGTTTGACTGGCTGCGCGAGGTGTAAGAGCGAGGGCGCGTATCAATAATTCGCGCGAACGAAAATGGCACCACCCGGGGCCATTTTCGTTCGCTGCGCTGATTTAAAGCCGGCTTTCGTAAGGCGCGAACCTACGAAAATCGCCGCGCGGCAACGCGGAGCGATGAGCTCGGTCGGGGGATAGGGCCCGCTTCGCCCGCCGGCTCGTAAATTGTATCATCCAGTGTGGAGCGTGAACGCCCGTTGCCGCGTGCGATGGGCTCGTAATAAGAGGAGAGCCATGTCGAAGCAAGCGGTCGTTGGAATCTTGGCGCATGTCGATGCCGGCAAGACCACGTTGGCCGAGGCCATGCTGTTCAACGCGGGTCGCATCCGCAAGCGCGGCCGCGTGGACGATGGCGATTCGCATCTGGACACTAACGCGATCGAGCGCGAGCGCGGCATTACGATCTTCTCGTCGCAGGCTGTGCTTGACCACGGCGAAACTCACGTTATGCTCGTGGACGCTCCCGGCCATGTCGATTTTTCTGCCGAGGCGGAGCGCACGCTGCGTGCCCTGGACTACGCGATTCTGGTGGTGGGCGCCAATGATGGCGTGCAGGGGCACACCGAAACCCTGTGGCGCCTGCTTGCGCGCTATGACATCCCGACGTTCATCTTTATCAATAAGATCGATCTTGAGAACCCTGGTCGCGATGCGCTGCTGGCGCAGCTCGGCCAGCGTCTTTCCGAGGGCTGCCTGGATGCCAACGAACTGCTTGCGGGCGGCGCCGTTCAGGAGGACGCTGCTGCATTGGACGAAGCGGCGCTCGAGGAGTTTCTTGAAGCGGGCGAGCTTTCTGTCGCAACGCTGTCGCGCATGGTTGCCGAGCGCAAGCTCTTTCCCTGCTTTGCCGGCTCGGCGCTCAAGGACCAAGGCGTGGACGAGCTGCTGGACGGCATATGCGCACTGATGCGTGAACAGGCATGGCTTCCGGAGTTTGCCGCGCGCGTCTATCGTGTCAGCCGCGGGGATCGCGGTGAGCGCTTGGCTTGGGTTAAGGTGACCGGCGGCACGCTGCATGCCAAACAGATGATCGACGGACGTTCCGGCGCCGAGGCATGGGAGCAGAAGGTCGATCAGGTACGCATCTATAACGGCGAAAAGTATGAGCTGGCCCAAGAAGTTGCTGCTGGCGGTATTTGTGCCGTGACGGGCCTTGCGCACGTCCGCCCAGGGGACACCCTGGGCGCGGAGCCTGCAGGCGATGTGCCCGTCATTGCGCCAGTCCTTACCTATACAGTGCTTCCGGGCGAACACGACGTCCATGCGGTGTTCAAAGCGTTGACTGAGCTGGCGGATGAAGATCCCATGCTCGGCGTAAGCTGGAATACGCATCTCGAGCAGATTCATTTGCAGTTGATGGGCGCCGTGCAACTCGAGGTCGTGAAGCGGGTGTTGGCCGATCGCTTTTGCCTTTCAGTTGAGTTTGAGTCTGGCGGCATTCTCTATAAGGAGACCATTTCGCAGCCGGTCGAGGGCGTGGGCCACTTTGAGCCATTGCGCCACTATGCCGAGGTGCATCTGAGCCTGGAGCCGTTGCCAGCGGGCTCGGGCGTGCAGTTTGGCACCGTGACCTCGACTGACGAGCTCGATCTTAACTGGCAGCGTTTGGCACTCACCAACGCCATGGAGCGCGATCACCTGGGCGTGCTGACCGGCTCGCCCATCACCGATGTGCGCATTACGCTCACGGGCGGCCGCGCGCATGCCAAACACACCGAGGGCGGCGACTTTCGTCAGGCCACGTACCGCGCGGTTCGCCAGGGGCTCATGCGGGCACGTGAGGCCGGCGCGGCGGTGCTGTTGGAGCCGTGGTACCGCTTTGAGCTCGAGGTGCCGGGGGAGTGCGTGGGCCGGGCGCTCTCGGATGCCACGCGCATGGGTGCCGAGTACGAGCCGCCGACGATGGCGGGAGATCGGGCGAAGCTTGTGGGTCGCGTGCCGGCATCCGAGGTGCAGGATTACGCGCTGGAGGTGGCTGCCTACACGAGCGGTCGCGGGCATCTGTACCTAGAGTTCGCCGGCTATGCGGCTTGCCATGATGCCGAGCGCGTAATCGAGGCTGCCGCCTATGAGCCAGAGGCCGATCTGCCCAACACGCCCGATTCGGTCTTTTGCTCTCACGGCGCCGGTTACACGGTCAAATGGTACGACGTACACGCCGCGGCGCACGTAAAGGTCGATCCCGCCACCTTCCGCCCCTGGCGAGCAGCAGACGCCGAGTTTTTCGGCCACATGTGACAAAGGGACAGTTCCTTTGTCACATGCTATTGGTATAACTCGGTATAAGTTGGTATAACTATTACCAGGGTTTGCCAATCCGAGGAGGCCGTCATGAATCCAAATCCCTTTAAGCCCACGGCTGGCAAGCGGCCTCCGATACTCATCGGTCGCGAGTCGGTCATCGAAGATTTCGAGGAAGGGCTCGATAACGGCGCCGGAGCGCCGGGCAGGCTCATGCT
The DNA here is from genome assembly GCA_900551605.1 of uncultured Collinsella sp. Lineage (GTDB taxonomy): Bacteria > Actinomycetota > Coriobacteriia > Coriobacteriales > Coriobacteriaceae > Collinsella. The sequence goes on from URWS01000228.1 coordinate 3,212, forward strand.
CATTACGGGAAACCGCGGCTGCGGCAAGACGGTTCTCCTGCGGGAGCTGCAACGTCTGGCCAGCGAGCGCGGATGGGCGGTTGTCTCCGATTCCGCTTCGCTTGGCTTATGCGACCGCTTGGCCGATGCGCTTCGCTCGAATAAACCCGTTGTGACGTCAATGGAACTCGGTCCGTCGTTTGGTCGGATGTCGGTCGAGGCGGCGCGGGCAAAGGGCGAGACGTTGCGAGGGCTGGTCAACAAGCGCCTTAAGAAGCTCGGTCCAGGC
>URWS01000229.1 GCA_900551605.1 uncultured Collinsella sp.
GGCTCGGAGATGTGTATAAGAGACAGCCGCTATCGCGTTCCGTCCCGAACCGGGCTTGGTCGTGTGTGACCTCGACCTTGTTCGCGAGGCGGACCCCGAGGACCTCAAGCTCGGCTATGCGGTACTTGTTGGCACCATGCTTTCGAGCAGCAAGTCACGCTGGAATCAGTTTACTGAGACCGTCCCCGAGATTCTCGCGGGCGAGGAGGTCGCGCTCGTCAATGCCGTTCAATGGTCTCAGACTGCCCGCAAGGACGTACTGATGGCCACGAACCCGAGCGCTCGCCATGCGCTCGATTTTGGCAAGACGGGGGAGCGTACCCTGCGCGCTTGCTTGGGCGATGCCGCTTCGCAGGTCCCTGCCTACCAGCTGTTGTCCGAGGGCATGCGCTTTGAGGCGCGCCTAGCACATGATGCCTGCGATTTCGATATCGATTACGTCTTTGAGGTCGATGACTGCCTGGAGGACTTTGGTATCGAGGAACTTGCCTTCGATCTGGAGCCTGCCGCATATATCGAGGAGTTCCGTAGGCAGCAGTTCGCGCGCTCAAACCGCAGCATGTTGCCGCTGCCCGCGGCACTCGGCGCCATTCGCCTAACGAACGTCGAGGACGAGGTTCTTGATCGCCATGCTCACGCCTACTTGGCTTCTCGCAAAGAACTTCTCTAAGATTTATTGACTTCCATCGTCTTTCGTATCATGTTGAGGGGCGGGTTTCCAATCGGTTGCGGATCGCATGCGATTCCGTCGTTCGGTTGAGGCCCGTCCCGTCTATATAGAGACAACAAGAAAGGAATCTGCATGTCTGAGTTTGCTGCCGGTCCTGCCGGTCGTATCGAGCGTGTCCGTGCCCTGATGGCCGTGCGTGGCTACGACGCCATCGTGGTTCGCGACGAGGCCAACCTTCGTTGGCTTACGGGCGTGAAGGGCGTCTTCGACTACACCTTCGAGTTCCCGCACGCTGCGTTTATTACGGCCGGCCAGTGCCTGTTCCACACCGACTCGCGCTACCTCAACAGCTTTGAGGAGAACACGCCCGCCGGCAGCCCCTGGGTCTACGACATGGATGAGGGCACCATCCCCGGTTGGGTCGCCGGCAAGATCGCGGCCAACAAGTGCCGCGTCTGCGCTGTCGAGGACGATATGCAGATTAATTTCTACCAGGGTATTCAGCGTGGTCTGGAGGACCGTTCCGTCGCCTGCATGTTGCCGCTGATGCACGACGACATCCGCAAGATGCGCGCCATCAAGGATGCCGAGGAGATCGAGCTCATGCGCCACGCACAGTCGATCACCGACGCCGCCTTCCAGCACATGCTCGGCTTTATTAAGCCTGGTATGACCGAGAAGCAGGTTCGCAACGAGCTCGAGAACTTTATGTTCGCCAACGGTGCCGACAGCCTTGCCTTTGGCTCCATCGTGGCGAGCGGTCCCAACACCGCCAACCCGCATGCCGTGCCGAGCGACCGCGTGATCGAGAAGGGCGATTTCGTTCTTATGGATTACGGTGCGGGCTACTGTGATTACCGCTCCGACATGACGCGCACCGTCGTGATGGGCGAGCCCACGCAGGAGCAGCTTGACCTGTACGCACTCGTGCGCCGCACGCACGAGGAATGCGTCGCCGCCATTCATCCGGGCGTCGAGGGCAACGACATCTTCAAGCTCTCCAAGAAGATCATCGGTGATGCCGGCTATGGCGATTACTACAACCATGGTCTGGGCCACGGCGTCGGTATCGATATCCACGAGCTGCCCAACTTTAACCGCAGCAAGAACACCATCGAGGTCGGCTCGGTTGTCACCATGGAGCCCGGCGTGTATCTGCCCGGTGTGGGCGGCGTGCGCCTGGAGGACTACGGCGTGGTCACCGAGAACGGCTACGAGCCTTTCACCAAAACGTCGCATGACCTTCACGTCATCGCTTGCTAGCCTATTTCTATAGATTTTTGGGGCGGGGCGTCCGGAGCAATTCGGGCGCCCCGCGTTCTCTTTTTATGCGCTCGCTGCAGGCGCCGTCTGCAAGTGTATAATTTCGGTCGTATGTAATTTGGACGCTTGTGCGTTCTGCCCATAACAAGAAAGGTCGCTATGCCTACCATTTCTACCGCCGACTTCAAGAACGGCCTCGGTCTCCGCATTAAGGACAAGGTCTACACCATCGTCGAGTTCCAGCATGTTAAGCCGGGCAAGGGCGGCGCGTTTGTGCGCTACAAGACCCGCGACATCAAGAGCGGCCGCGTCGTCGAGAACACCTGCAACGCCGGTACCAAGTTCGAGAGCGTTATGCTCACCACCCGTGAGTTCCAGTACCTCTACAACGATGGCACCGACTACATCTTCATGGACAACGAGTCCTATGAGCAGGTTCCCGTTCCCGAGGACATGGTGGGCGAGAACTCCAAGTGGCTGCGCGAGAACGACATCTGCCAGCTGCTCTTCGCCGACGATGAGCTCATGGGCGTGACCCCGCCGATGTTCATCGAGACCACCATCGTCCAGACCGACCCGGGCTTTAAGGGCGACACCGTCCAGGGTTCCACCAAGCCGGCCACGATCGACACCGGCGCTGTCATCCAGGTCCCCATGTACCTCAACGAGGGCGAGGTCATCAAGGTTGACACCCGCGACGGCAAGTTCGTCTCCCGCGTCTAGCAACCAACTCTTCTAGGAGGACTCATGCCCCAGGAAATCAAGATTGACGGCATCGGCATTTCGCCCGATGTTCTGACCGCCATCGTCTCGCGCGCCGTGTCCGATGTCGAGGGCATCGCCTCCGTTGGCGTCAAGGACCTTGCCACCAACCTTGTCTCCATGATGCTCTCGTCCAAGGCCCCGGCTTCCGAGCCGGCGGTCGAGGCCGAGGTCGTCGGCGACAAGCTCGCACTCACCGTGCGTGTCGTGGTGTTCTTTGGCTATCCGTTCAAGAAACTCGCCGAGGCCGTTCGCGCTGCCGTGGTCGCCGCCATCGATGCCCAGGTGGGCGTTGAGGTCGAGCGTGTTGACGTTTGCATCGACGGCCTCGTTTTCCCCAAGGAGTAACCTTTGAGCCTTAAGGTTTATCGCGGGCGTACGCTTGCCCGCAGTCAGGCGCTGCAGCTGCTGTTCCAGGCCGAGGCCACGGACAGCCCGCTCGAGCGCGTCCTCGAGGGCGATTTCCTTATCTCGAAGGGTCCCCTCGACCCCTATGCGCTGGAGCTGTGTCGCGGTGCCTACGAGCATATCGACCGCATCGACTGCGCTCTGCGCTCCGTTGCCAAGAACTGGGATCTTATGCGCATGCCCGGCGCCGACCGCAACCTGCTGCGTATCGCCGTTTACGAGATGCGTTTCCTCACCGACGAGGAGGTCTCGGACGCCATCGTGATCAACGAGGCCGTCGAGCTTGCCAAGGCCTATGGCACCGACCCTGTC
>URWS01000230.1 GCA_900551605.1 uncultured Collinsella sp.
TCGTCGGCAGCGTCAGATGTGTATAAGAGACAGGTCACCACAGGCACGGGACAGGCCGCCACCGCGCGAGCAAGCTCTTCGTCGTTAAAGGTCATAAGATCCTCGAAGGAACCGCCTCCACGCACGAGCAAAATGCAATCGGGCGCCGGCGTAATTGCAGCGGCGCGGCGCAAGCCTTCAATAAGCTCCGCCGGCGCACCCTCGCCCTGGACCTTGGCACCCACGCAAACGAGCTCGACAAGTGGGTTGCGACGGCGCAGCGTACGCTTGACGTCGTCGATCACGGCGCCCGAAAGCGAGGTGACGACCGCCACGCGTGAACAAAACACCGGAATGCGACGTTTGCGCGCCTCGTCCATCAGGCCCTCGCGACGCAGCTTTTCAGCCAGTTGTGCCACCTGCTGACGCAGCAGGCCCTCCCCCGCCAACGAGAACGAGCGAGCGACAAAGCTCATGCGGCCTGTGGGCTTATAGAGATTGAAGCTGCCCTTAAAGCTCACCTGCATACCGTCGCGCAAATCGAAGGTGCGCTTAAGATAGGCGCCCTTCCAGATGATGCAGTCGACGGCAGCCGAGTCGTCCTTGATCTGGAAGTAGCAGTGGCCGCTTCGGGCATTGGGGCCACGAAAGCCGGTGACCTCGCCCAGGACGCTCAGCTGCGGAATCGCATCGAGCGCGCCAGCGGCGATCTCCACCGCCTGGCTCACGCTAAGCTCTTTACGCTCCTGCTCGTCCGACCCGTCAAACTCGGCGGAAACGGCATTGCCGGTTAGATTCCAGCCTGCCACGCAGCCTCCTTTCGTCATCGTGCACAAGGGCTCCGGCCCTGCGCAAATTCAAGTCCCACACATAGTACAGCGCCGCGGGGACACAAATCCCCGCGGCGCCTTCCAGTACAAGTTCTTATCGGTTGGAGTTTCTGTTGTAGCGAGCCATAAGGTAGAGCAGCTGAATAATCGAGGTGAGCGCCGCAGCCACATAGGTGAGCGCAGCTGCCGTCAGCACCTTCTTGGCACCGTTGACCTGCTTGGAGCTCATACCCGACTGCTCGATATACGCCACGGCGCGGCGGCTGGCATCGATCTCGACCGGCAGCGTAACCAGCTGGAACAGCACGCTAAACGAGAAGAAGATCAGCGCGAGGGTCGTGAGTCCCGCGATGTTCATAAACAAGCCCATGAGCAGCACGAGCGTCCAGGTGTTCTGGGTAAAGTTAACGACCGGCACGAGGGCGCTGCGCACCTTCATCATGGCGTAACCGCTTTGACGCTGGGCGGCATGGCCCGCCTCATGGCAGGCAACGGCAACGCTTGCGACCGAGCCACCCGAACGGTTAGCGTCCGAGAGATACAGGTTGTTATCCTGCGGGTTGTAGTGGTCGGTGAGCTCGCCGGCAACGCCCTTGATGCCCACGGCGTTGCAACCGTTGGCATCGAGCATGCGGCGAGCGACCGTAGCGCCCGTGTCGCCGTCCGATCGTACCTTGGACCACGTCTTGTACGTCGAGTTGATATAGCTCTGTGCGGCAAGACCAAGCACCGTACAGACAAGAACAACCAGCAGGTACAGCGGATCGATACCAAAGCCGTATCCATAGTAATAAGGCATGCGAATTCCTCCGAATCGAGTTACACGTTGGAGGCATTTTACCCACTCAAACGGCTAGGCTTCCTTACAGCAATTCGATTTTTCCGTCCTTCACCGTCAGCCCCATATTGCCGGAGAGCAGATCGTCCAGGCGCGAACCCACAAGCTCAAAGCGCCAGCCTTCGCGCAGGGGGCTCTGCTCGGGATGCTCAATGTAGTCAGCCAGATCATCGCGCGAGGCGATGACTGAGGTTGCCACGCCCGAGCGCTCGGCAACCAGGCGAATGAGCGCATACATCAGGTCCGTCACGCTCTCCAGCTCCGGCGAGATCTGACGGTGTCCGCGCACCATGAGCGGCAGACGATCGTGCGGGCAGCTCGCGCCGCGCTTGATGGCCATGAGCGCGCCGTCCACGTCGCGCTCTCCCAGCTGATCGGTACCGCGGATACTGCGGAACTCCTCAACGCGCACGGGATTGCGCTTGACGAGCGCCAGCAGCGTATCGTCGGACATGACCCACTTGCGCGGGATGTTGCGGCGCTCGGCACGGTCCTCGCGCCAAGCGGCAAGCTCGCGCGCGATGCCCAGCTGATGGCGGCTGCAGGAGTTGATGCGCTTGACCTTGCGGAACGCCTCGTGACGGTCGGCGCGATAGTGCGACTCATCGGCCAGCGGGCGCAGCTCGTCGAGCACCCAGTCCACGCGGCCCAGCTCGCGCAGGCGACTCATCATCTCGGTATAGGCGACGATCAAGTACTTGACGTCATCAATCGCGTACTCAATCTGCTTATCGGTCAGCGGGCGACGCGACCAGTCGGTCAGCGACTCGGTCTTGGGCAGCGAGACGCCGCAAAACGTCTGAACAAGCGCGCCATACGAAATCTGCTGGCGCTCGCCCAAAAAGGCAGCGGCGACCTGCGTATCGAAAATCGGTCGTGGCAGCACGCCCACGGTATGGAGCATAACCTCCATATCCTGCGAGCAGGCGTGGAAGACCTTAGTCACGCTCTCGTCTGCCATAAGCTCGGCCAGCGGCGATAGGTCGTCGATTACCAGGGGATCGACCGCTACACTCTCGGCAGGGGTGGCAATCTGAACCAAACACAGACGCGGATGGAACGTGCGCTCGCGCAAAAACTCGGTATCGACGGCAATCGCGTCGAACTCACGGGCGCGCTGGCAAAAGTCGAGTAGAGCCTGATGTGTGGAAATGTACATATCAACCCATCGAATAAGGTTAGGCCCGAAAAACACGGGTAGGATATCGGCATTGCCTTACAACTATACTCGGTTAGTCACAGAACGGGAACGTAAGTATGCGCTGCCTTATCATCCACAACCCGGCATCGGGCCCCAGCTCAGATGAAATCTACGCATTCACGCACGCCCTTGCACAGGGCGGCGACGAAGTCGTGATGCGCTTTATCGGCGATGGCATGGAGCCCGAGGACGCCGTGGCAGACGTTCGCGAGTTCGACCGCGTGGTCGTCTCGGGCGGCGACGGCACCGTCTCCAACGTGCTCGACCAGATGCGCGGCTGCGGCGTCCCCACGCTCGTTTTCCCCTCCGGCACGGCCTGCCTGTTCTTTAACAACATCGGCAATGCCCCCGAGGCAGCGGCGCTTGCCAAGGCATGTCGCGCCGGCCGCACGGTCAAAGTAGACATGGGCGAGCTCTTTTGGCTCGACGAGAACGGCAACGAAAAGCGCCATGGCTTTATCATCATCGCCGGTTCGGGCTTTGACGCCGAGATCATGATGAAGGCCGCCCCCACCAAAAACGACATCGGCGAGATCGCCTACTTCCTCTC
>URWS01000231.1 GCA_900551605.1 uncultured Collinsella sp.
CTACAGCCCGGCAGGCCAACGACAGGCGGCCAGATCAACATGCATGGGATCGGCAAACGTCACGCCCTCCCCCATTAAGAGCTCGCGCTGAGCATCGGGGCCACCAAAGGCAAAGCCCTCACAGATACGGCCGTCGGAAAACACCACGCGATGGCAGGGAATCTCGCCGGGGCGCGGATTGCTGTGCAGCGCGTAGCCCACGTACCGCGCACTTCGTGGACGACCGACAAGCAGTGCTACCTGACCATACGTGGCGACCATCCCCTCGGGGATCTGCTCGACCACCTCGTACACCCGTTCAAAAAAGCCCTCAGACGCCATTGCTCGCTCCCTTCCACCCGGAAAAGCATAAACCACCACAAAGGTGTCTGTCCCCTTTGTGGTGGTTTATGGCAGGTCGGTTAGTTGGCGGGCTGGAAGAAGGCTACTGCTACGGCGCCGGGGCCAACGTGGGTACCGATGGTGGCGCCGATGGTGTGAACGGGCAACTCGCCCTCGGTGTGGCCAGCCCAAAGTGCCGCGCTGTCCTCGATATACTTCTTGAGCACCGCATTCGAAAGACCCGTATAGCCGAGCGCCAGCGGCATGGAAAAGTCGATGCCGCCCGCCTTTTCGACCTTTTGGTTCAGCAGGTTGCGGCCGTTCTTGGAACCGCGCGCCTTGCCCAGCTGCACGATCAGACCGTCCTCGACAGCCACCACAGGCTTTACGTTGAGCAGCGTGCCCACGGCGCCGGCCGCAGCAGACAGACGACCGCCGCGCACCAGGTACTCCAGCGTCTCGAGCAGGCCGATAACCACCACACGGTCGCGCACGGCCTCGACAGCCGCCGCGATCTGAGATGCACTGCGGCCCTCGTCCACCAAGCGCAGCGCATACTCGACCAGGACGCGCTCGCCCAGGGTGACGTTGTTGCTGTCTACCACGAACACGTCGCCACCTGGCGCCTCGGCAAGTGCGGTACGGGCACTCTGGTTGGTGCCTGATAGCTTAGCGCCCACGGTAATAATCACAGCCTCATCGCCGGCTTCACGAACCTTGGCAATCGCCTGCGAAAACGCGTACGGGTTGACCTGGCCGGTCTTGGGCAGCTCATCGCGCTCCACGAGCATCTCGTAAAAGCGCTGGTGATCGATGTCGATGCCATCCATGTACACATCGGTGCCAAAGGTGACGGACAGCGGCAAAACGTCCAGTGCCGGGTGCTCCGCCGGCGACATATCGCTTGCGGAATCGGTAATAATGCGAATGGACATAGCGAATCCTTTCTTGCGCAGGTCCCGCGCAGGGAATTTTGACAGCAATGCCCCGGCACGGCATACGCGCTCAAACGGGACTATGCAGTTGTTAATTGGAAGCAAATGTCTTGGCGGCCTTAGATCTCGCGCAGGGTGTTGAGAATCGTGCGCAGCGACGCATACATCTGCTCGCGCTGCTCCACACCCATAGCCTTACCGGTGGTATCGAGCACCTCGCGAATGATGCGGTCCGCCTCGCTCATGCTCTCGCCGCCCAGAGCGGTCAGGCGCACCGGAGCACGATACTTAACGGCGGCATCGCCCGAATCATCGACCTCGACGTAGCCACCCTCCTCCAGATGCGCGAGCGTACGCGAGACGGCGGCGCGGGTCACGCCTGCCATGCGAGCCAGGTCGGCGCCAGTCAGGCCGTCCTTGCTGCGCTCAAGATAGTACAGGCACATAACGTCGGAGCCCTTGAGACCCAGCCTTGCGCCCTCAGACGTCTTAATGCGCTGGATCTCCTTGTAGAGTCCGCTGATCAGTCCGACAAAGTCCTCGAAACGTGTCTCGTCGCTCTGCTGCATGGGAGACGACCGCCTTTCGCTTGCATAATGCTAACGGGTAAACATCTTAGCCGTACTTAACGGCCGTCAGCCCTGCACGCCCTATTTGTTAACCCATCAACATAAAAACCACCACAAAGGGGACAGGCACCTTTGTGGTGGTTTGGGCCGGGCTACAGTTCCACGCGTGGGTTGTCGCGGGTCACAAGCGTCTTAACGACAACCGTCGCCCCCAGATAACGCTCGAGAAGCTCGGCCAAGCGATCGATCGCTGCCTGGCAATCCCCCATCCGCTCGGGCTCCACACACTCAATCGCCAGGAACGCATCGGCCGAATCATCGGACAGAGCCGTTCGAACGCCGTCGCGCCAGTTCCAGCAGCGGCACACGGCGCCCGCATCATCGATGTAGGCGAGCTCGCCGGGCAGCGTCGGATCGTCCGCCTCCTCGCCAAGCGGCAAGAACGCATCGCCACCGTCGGTCACCTTCAGGCGAAGGTCTCCCTCGATCGCATGCAGATCCTCGCCCCCCACGGGCAGCGCGTAGGTCAGCGACACCGTGTTGTAAATATCCACCGCGGGCGTAATGTGGCCCACCGGCTTGCCTTTGAGCACGCGTTTGAGCAAGTTCTCGATCGAGCAGCGCGCGCCTTTCTTGGTCTTGAACAGACGATAGGCCTCGCGCCATGCCTTGACCGGTGCGTTCTCGCTGATAGTGTCGCTGGTCAGATGACGCTCCGCATCGATATTGGCGCGGTCGAGCAACGCCGCAATCGCATCCACGTCCTCTTGAGGAATCTGAGCCGTGGGCTTCATGCCCTCCACGACCACAACACCGACCGCTGCCTGCGGAAACAGCTCCCAGAATGAATCCTCGGCAATAAAGCTCTTCATACGCTCTCCCTTCATTGTGCGCGCCCGAGTGAGGGCGCCTAAACAAAAAGCGCCCTTACAACGGCCACCTTCAAAGTCCTACGGTGCCGTCACAAGAACGCTTGCGCTGTCCCCATCCGGAGAAGGGGACGATATGTCAGGCGTATTGTAACCCGAGTCATCCACGCGAGCAAAACCACCACAAAGGTGCCTGTCCCCTTTGTGGTGGATATGGACTCACGGCGAAGCTAGTGGCGAAGTCCCAGCAGCCCGCGGCCGCGATGACGGGCGTCGGCGTGTACTTGAGCGTGCGGACCGGCGGCCTTGACGGACTCGGGCAGGTGCGAGTACTTCTTCTCGAAGTTCTCCTCGAACATCACGGCCAGGTTGTGTGCAGCCTCGTCGTAACGAGCGGTGCTCTGCCAGTACTGGCGCGGCACCAGGATGCCGTCGGGCACACCGTGGCACGTGGTGGGAATGTCGAGGTTAAAGATGTCGTCGTGCACGAACTCGCTGTCCTCGATGGTACCGTCGAGGGCGCGCGCGACCAGCGAGCGCGTGTAGGCAAGCTCGATGCGATGGCCCACGCCGTAGCCGCCGCCAATCCAGCCGGTGTTGACCAGGTATACGCGCGTGCGGCCGTCGGCAATGCGCTCGCCAAGCATCTTGGCGTAAACCATGGGGT
>URWS01000232.1 GCA_900551605.1 uncultured Collinsella sp.
TCTGAGCTCAAGGCTGGCCGCGTTGAGTACCGCGCCGACCGTTACGGCATCTGCCACGTGCCCCTGGGCAAGAAGTCCTTCTCTGAGCAGCAGCTCGTCGAGAACTACGCTGCCCTGTACACCGAGATCCTGCGCGTCAAGCCCTCTTCTGCTAAGGGCAAGTACGTCAAGTCCATCTCCGTGTCTTCCACCATGGGCCCTGGCGTCAAGGTCGATCCCGCTGTACAGCGTGACTTCCTGGCTGAGTAACTTTTAGTTACTGCCTGAGCAAAGCAAGCATTGCTAAAGAAACCCGGTTCTGCCTCGTGCAGGACCGGGTTTCTTGCTATCTCGGGGCAAAACCAACACGAAGGGGACAGGCACCTTTGTTGTGGTTACCAGGGTGTTCTGGCGGTTGAGGACTCGATGGCATCGTGGCGCTTGAGCTCGCGGCGCATGGTTTGCGAGTTGAGCCAGGCTGCCTGCCAGCCACGGATGGGGTAGCGCGTCTGGTCGAGCTCAAACTGCGTATAGCCGCAGGCGTTGATGATCGTCGTTCCACACACATGCTGCCGCTCGCGCTGAAAATCGTAACCGTAGCTTTTGTGTACATGCCCATGCACCATGTAGTCGGCCCCCCAGGACTCAAGCGCTGTGTTAAAGCACTCAAACCCTCGATGCGGCAGATCATCCAGATCACCCATACCGGCGGCGGGTGCATGGGTAAGCAGAATGTCGCACCCGCCGACCATCCTAACCTTACGCGACAGCTTACGCATGCGCTTGGACATCTCGCGTTCGGTGTACATGTTGGCGCCGTCGCGATAACGCATGGACCCGCCAAGGCCCGCAATGCGAATCCCTCGGTACGTGTACACGCTGTCTTCCACGCAGATACATCCGCCCGGTGCATGACGTGCGTAGCGGTCGTCGTGGTTGCCGCGAACGTAGATGAGCGGTTTGTTGATGACGGTGACCAAAAACTCAAGATAGTCCGGGTCCAGATCGCCGGCAGACAGAATCAGGTCGACACCCTCAAAGCGCTCCTTGCGAAAGCACTCCCAAAGGCATCGTTCTTCGGTATCTGCTATGGCAAGGATCTTCATAGGGCGGTAACTCCCGGCTCATCGTCGAGCTGCGGAATGGTGCCCACCACGTTGTCCGCCAGCCAATTCATCTCGACAATCTGCGTGCTCGGCAGCGGAGGGAAGCCTTCGATCTGTACCACGCCGCTCTGGCTGTGGAGCTCGCCGCCAAAGGGGTTGATGGAGCCCTCGACAATGCCGTTGCGGAGCAACTGCACGAGTTTGCGCGTCTGGTAGGGTAGGCCCGGAGCGTAACGGATATCGATAACGCCCGAGCTCATGCCGTACCAGTAGTTGACGGCGCGCACTTGGTTATCGTCGCTGGTCTCGTCCCACGTGCCGTGCAGAAGGCTGCGAACGATGAGCTCGTAGTAACGGCCCCAGTTCCATACGGGCATGGCGATGCCGGTGACTTTGCCGTCGACCAAGCGGTGAAGCCCATAGGCCGTGGGGTCTTCGAGTGACTTTGACATGTCAGCGCCGGTCATGACGCTCACGCCTTCGCGGCACATGGCCTCGGCAAGGCCTCCGGCGGGCACATCGCCCCAGGTCAGGATAATTTGCGCACGGGGGTCGAGCAGCGAGGCACCAATCGCAAAGGCGTTGATCTCGCTGAGTGCGCCCGAGGCGAAGACCGACGCGTGGTAACCGATGCGGTGGTTGTCCGCCATGCTGGCGGCAAGGGCGCCCAGGAGGAACTTTGCCTCGTACATCTTTCCAAAATACGAGCGCACGCTTTGGTGGGGAAGGCCGATAGAGCAGTTGAGGAATCGCACCTGAGGATACTCGACGGCAGCTCTGAGCGTGTATTCCATTAGGCGGTGCGAAGTCGAGAAGATAACGTTCACCCCGTGCTTAACGGCGGTCTCTACGGCGGCATAAAACACGTCCGAATCGTGGCAGTCCTCGAACGCCTCAGTGCGCACGATACCGCCAAAGTGCACATCGAGATACTGGCGCCCTTGGTCGTGCAGGCTATCCCAGCTCGATGTTGCGCAGGGATATTCGTGGATAAAGGCGACGCGCAGAGGGTTGGCCGCCGAATAGACAGTCTTGCCCATAAAGAAGTTGAGCACGCCGGATGTGGACTTGGCGGGCGCCTCTTCCTCATCGACGCTCGGCGCTTCGACAAGATCGACCTTGTCCTCGTCATTTTTGCCGGCAATGACCAGCTCGCGCCAAATCTTGCACAGGCGGTTTACGACGATATCCGTCGGCGTATCCAGCAGGCGGTCCTGGTTGTACACATTGAGGTACACGAGCATGGCGTCGGCGGGCGTAATGTCCAGGTGGTCGCCGCCTGCGCGAAGGTAGGCGCGCTTAAAGAGCAGGAAGGTGTGGCGCAGGTAGTCGACCTTCTTCTGCGGCCATTTTTCGATAAGGCTCTGACCGAGCATCTTGGCGAGCGTCTCGTAGCTTCCCTCACGCGAGAACTCGATCTCGTATAGGGGGCAGACGCGCCAAAACGCGCAGAATTCACCGTACAGGCGGCTTTCGACGGAATCCCATGTGCCGGGGTAGAGACGGGTGACCCTGGCCGAAACCGTTGGAGCGTCCAGGAATTTGAGGACACTGACGCGTTTGTTGCCTTCCTGGACATAGAACCGATGCATGAACTCGGTGACGATGATGGGGTCGCGATAGCCCTCGGTTACCTGGATGTCGTAGAGGTTGGACCACTTGCGGGCGAACTCGGTGTTAAACGGCAGCAGGGGCATAAAGTTGCATGAAAAGGCGGACTGACGGCCTTTGGTGACCGTGCCGACGACCATTTCGAGCGGAATATCCCTTAGGCCGACATTCTCTCGCTGACCTAAGGGGAGCTGAGCAACCAAACTGTCGAGGTCCGTAAGGTATGGATGCTCGCTTTGGCTAATGGCGCGTCGACGTCCTTGCTCGCCGCGCTTGCGTGCTTGACGATAGGCCTCTTCCATGATGTTGCTCCCTTAGTCGTTTAAACAACTATATGAATCATGGTACCACGAATGAAAACCACCACAAAGGTGCCTGTCCCTATTTGGCGGGTTAGGCGATGATGGGGGCGATGGCACGGATGCAGGCGTCGGCTGCCGTGAAAGTAGTGCTGTCGTCGCTGACGATAAAGATGATCTTTCCTTTGATGCCAAAGTCGCCGATTTCGCTAAAGAGTACGTAGGGCTCCTTGTCAAAGCCCGAGATGGGAAGCACGGCGGCCTTGGTGGCGCTGGTCAGCTCGTCTGCCAGCACGTCAAGGGAAGCCCACTTGGACGTGTCCTTTACGGCAACGGGCACGGCCACGCGCCCAAAGGGCATCAA
>URWS01000233.1 GCA_900551605.1 uncultured Collinsella sp.
GCTCATGCTCTGGGCGAGGCTCACTGGGGCGTCGGCAAGGGCAAGTTCTCCGTCTTGTGTCTTGGCATCGGTACGGGCATCGGCGGCGCATATGTCGAGAACGGCCGCGTGATGCAGGGCTTCCATGGTGCTGCCGGCCATATGGGCCACATCGAGTGCTCGGCTGCCGCTGGCATTCCCTGCGCCTGCGGGCGTTCCGGCCATCTGGAGTCGGTTGCTTCGGGCACTTCCATTGGTCGTATGTACGATGAGCGCTTTGGCCGCGTCGACCCCAGCCGTCCTTCGGTCGGTCGCGATGTGAACGACCTGTGCCGTGCAGGCGACGCAAAGGCGACCGAGGTCATCCATGACGCCGGCTTTGCGCTGGGTGCCAGCTTGGGCTCGCTCGCTAACATCCTGGACCCTGAGGTCATCGTGCTTTCGGGCGGCGTGATTCACCAAGGTCCCGATTGGCGTTCGCAGACGTGGAAGGATTCGGTGCACGAGGGCTATGCCAGCCAGGCGCTCGATCCGCTTCAGGACACGCCGATCCTCATCGGTTCTCTGGAGGGCGATGCTCCGCTCATCGGTGCCGCCGAACACCTTCTTGCTTCGTTGAAGTAAACATAACTACCAAGTGTGCCTTCTGAGGTGCCGCAGATTGACGTGAAAGAGGAGCGAAGCGTACTTCGGTACGCGAGCGACGGTTTGAACGTCAAGGTGCGGCGTCTCAGAAGGCTGTTTTGAGAAAGGTTGAGTCGAACATGACCGTTGATCCTTTGATCCAGTCCCTGAAGGGCAAGCTCGTCGTGAGCGTTCAGGCGTATATGGGCGAGCCGCTTCGTACGCCCGAGACCATGGCTCAAATGTCTCGCGCTTGCGAGCTTGGCGGTGCCGCCGCCATTCGCTGTCAGGGCCTTGCCGACATTGCCGCCATTAAGGGTCGCTGTGAGATCCCCGTCATCGGCCTGTGGAAGGATGGACACGAGGGCGTTTACATCACGCCGACCCTGCGCCATGCTCGCGCCTGCGTTGCCGCTGGTGCCGATATCGTGGCGATCGACGCCACCGATCGTCCGCGTCCCGATGGCAAGACCGTCGAGGACACCTTCCGTCCGCTGCACGAGGAGGGTGTGCTCTTGATGGCGGATTGTGCCACCATCGAGGACATTCGCCGTGCGGTTGATATGGGCTTCGACCTTGTATCAACCACGCTTTCTCATGGTGTCGCTGCCATCGACTGCACCATGGCCGATGGCCCCGATCTGCCGCTCCTGCGTCAGGCGACCGAGGAATTCCCCGGTCTTCCCATCATCTGCGAGGGCCGCGTGCACACGCCCGAGGAGGCTCGCGCCGCGATCGATGCTGGCGCCTGGGCCGTTGTCGTCGGCACCGCCATCACGCACCCCACGAGTATTACGAGTTGGTTCAAGGCTGCGCTTGAGGCGTAAGACAGGCTTCGTATCCGCTCGGGGCGGTATACTCAATATAGGCAATTGATCGCGCGGGATCCGGGTTGCTGGGTCCCGCGCTTGTTTTTGGGAGGCAGCACATGCAAAAGGGAGATGCCATGGATGCGGCGGAGCGCTCGGAGCGCATCCCCGATATCGTCATCATCACCGGAATGTCCGGATCGGGCCGCACACAGGCCATGCACGTGTTCGAGGACATGGGCTATTTTTGCATTGATAACCTACCTCCGCGTCTCATCGCCCAGCTTGCCGAGCTCGTCGGCATCAATACGGGCGTGGGCAGGCATCTCGCCGTCACCTGCGATTTGCGTAGCCAGGGACTGTTTGACGAGTTGCTCGATGCGGTCGCCGCGCTCGAAGAACGCGAGATGAGCTGCGACATCGTGTTCCTGGAGGCTTCTGACGAGGTGCTGATTCGTCGCTACAGCGAAAATCGCCGCCGTCATCCCATTGCCAAGCCGGGGGAGACTACGGCCGATGCCATTCAGCGCGAGCGCCTTCAGCTGCAGGGCGTGCGCGATCGAGCCGATATGATTATCGACACGAGCCGTCTGCGCACCTCTGCGCTGCGCAACAAGCTACGTATGGCATTTTCCGAACTGTCCGACCAACAGCTCATGGACGTCCACGTGTTCTCGTTTGGCTTTAAGCACGGCATGCCCGTCGAGGCGGACATTATGATCGACGTCCGCTTCCTGCCCAATCCGTTCTACGATCCCGAGATGCGCACGATGACCGGTCTCGATAAAAAGGTCTCCGATTTTGTTCTGGACCATCCCAAGACGCAGGAGTTTTGGAAGGCTTGGACACAGCTGCTCGATACGGTGATGCCGGGCTATATCGCGGAGGGTAAACCGCAGCTTTCTATCGCCATCGGCTGCACGGGCGGACAGCACCGTAGCGTCGCCATTGCCGAGGCCACGGCCCGTTACCTGGAAGGCGCCCAGTATCACGTGAGCATCTCCCACCGCGATCTGTCGCGCGCCAACACGAAGGCATAGGCCTGCATGTCATTTACCGCTGAGGTGCGCGACGAGCTTGCGCGCTGCGAACCCGAATGTGAATACTGCGACTTGTCGACACTTGCCGCCCTCACGCGCGTGAGTGGTACGCTCTCGCTTACCGGCTCTGGGCGGTATCGTTTGACAGTTGCGACTGAGACGGGAGCCGTCGCGCGCACGATGATCACGCTGACGCATCGCATCCTTAAGCTCAAAACGGAATTCACCGTTCGTAAATCGGTCTTGCATAAGGTCCGTAACTATCTCATTACCCTGCCCGATCAACCCGACCTGGACAAGGCTCTGGTGCTGCTGGGCATTCTAGACCGCAGGGGAGGGCTCGTCGCTGGTGTTCCCCGACACATCGTTGCCCGCCCCTGCTGCAGGCTTGCCTACATCCGCGGCGCGCTCATCGCGGGCGGCTTCGTGGCCGATCCACGCGGCGATTTTCATTTGGAGATCGCGGTGCAGGGCGAGCAATATGCTAAGGGGCTTTGCGACCTGTTGGGGCAGATTGGGGTCCATGCTCGTGTTAATGCACGGCGGGGGTCATATGCCGTGTACATTAAAAGCGCCGAGGAAATCGAGCATTTATTAAAGCTGATTGGTGCCAAGCGCAGCGTTGCCGAGATTGAGGAGGCGCGCGCGGTCAAGTTGGTTAAGAACGATGTGAACCGTCGCGTGAACGCCGAGCTCGCCAACCAGACCAGAAGCGCCGGTGCTGCCCAACATCAGCTTGCGCTTATCGATGAGCTCGAGCAGCGCGGCCTTCGCGATGCGCTTCCGGATGCCTTGGCGGTCTTTTGCGACCTGCGCGAGCGCTACCCCGATCTGTCGCTGCGTGATTTAGGGGAGATGGCTGACCCTCCCTTGTCGAAGTCTGCCCTCTACCATCGTGTTTTAC
>URWS01000234.1 GCA_900551605.1 uncultured Collinsella sp.
ATGCGATCGTCGGCAGCGTCAGATGTGTATAAGAGACAGTAATCAACCTTCGCGCGGCGGGCGGTGGCCTTCTCCCAATCGCTGGTGCCCTCAAAGACATCCTGCTTGTAGGGGTTGCGGCCGAGCTTCTTGGCGCGGTAGACGATGTAGATGATCGCGGCGACGTTGGCGATCAGCGCGGCGATCGAGACCGCGGTGGCCGCGGTGGGGTCGAGCGTGGAGTGGGTCACAAAGATGGACTCCTCCTGGAAGTACGGGAACACCTGGGCAAACATGCACCAAATGGCCAGCGTAAAGGCGCGGTTCTGGATCCAGCCGCCCTTGTTCCAGATAAAGGCGGCGACGGTGGGCGCCAGCAGCAGCGCAAAGCCGCAGAACCAGGAGTGGGTGGGCAGGCAGTTGTAGGTGTAGCAGAAGTTCCAGATATCGTAGGCGATGATGTAGACCCAGGTCATGTCGGGCCACAGCATGTCGGTCTGGTCCTCGGAGGCGTAGACGCTCCACCAACCGGTCATGCAGAAGATGTTGATGATGCCGGCGATGCCGTTGAAGACGTTGTTCCAACCAGCCAGCTGCGTGGCGCCCTCGGAGGTGACCCAAGTGGACTGGCCCAGGACAAAGAAGTGGTAGGCGCTCTCGAAGTCGGACACGACGGCGATCATGATGTTGATGGCGACGATCACAAACGGCCATGCGCGGAACCAGTGCGCCTTGCCGATCTTGCCCCACTGATACTTAATGGCAATGAAGCCCCAGCAGCCAGCCAGCGCCGCGTACACCTTGGCGTAGTGGAACCAGCTGTTCTGGTACACGTGGGTGGGGTTGGTGAGCGCCCACTCGGCGCCCTGCGAAACGCCGACGGCGATGGCGATGCAGTAGATGGTCATGGCAAGCGGAGCCACGCCAAAGATGATTGCCGCGCCCAGCTTGGTGCGGCGGCCGACCTCGTTGAGCACGATCAGGCCAATAAAGACCATGGCCCAGCCGGCCCAGTGGATAAGGGTATCGCTACCCCAAACATCGAACAGCATGCTGCTCTCCTTTCACACGCCCGCGGCCCCTCTTCTGATCGCGGGCAGTTTGGCCAAATGTCGTCAGTTCTGGGGCTTGCGCTCCGGATACTTGGCGGTATAGCCCTCGATGTGGAGTGTCGAGGCGATGATTTCCTTGACCGTCTCGTCGGGCACATCGGGGTGCGTGCGGATATACATCAACAACCCCATGATGAGGGTGTAGAACGTCTCGTAGACATGGTCGATGCGTAGCTCATGATGGGCGACAAAGTCCACCACGGTGGTGTCGCAGATATACTGCGCCACGCGCTGGACCACGTTGTGCAAAAAGCCGCCGTAGAGCGCGCCGCTGCTTGAGGTGAGCGTACTCGGCAGCTCGTGGCCGCTGGCGACCAGGCGCTTAAAGAGCGGGGCGACGGTGTCGAGCGCGCCCTCGATATCTCCGACGGTGCGGCCGGCATTCCACTGCTCGAGCTCGGAGATAAAACCGTCGATTGCCTCGTCCATGACGGCGGTGACGGCGGCGTCCATATCGGCAAAGTAGTGGTAGAACAATGAACGCGTGCAGCCGGCTCGCTTGGTCACGGCCGATACCGATAGGTGGGACACGCCCAGCTCGGAGCTTACGGTGCGCACGGCATCGAGGATCTCGCGACGGCGTTCGTCGCCCGTCAGGCGCTTTGCCGCGCTATCGGATGCGGGGACGGCATCGACCACAGAGGTATCTGCTGTGTTATTGCCCATGTTTTGCCGCCTTTCATCCTCTTTTGCCTGACCGTTCGCCTAACAGTCTTGAATATTGTTGACGGTTCGTCAATACTATTTTTGACACAATGTCAACTAATGGCGGGTGAACGGCATGGGGGCATGCCCGGCCTGCAAAAAAAGAGGGGCGCTGCGGCCTCGTCGGGCTGCGGCAAGAGAAGGGACAACCATGATTCTCAACGGACCGGGGATTAGTTACACCGAGCCCGACATCGGTTCGGAGTTCGTGCCGCCGCTGCCGGAGCATCCGCGCGAGGCCATCGTCAAGTTGTGCGAGCACTGCACCAACCGTCTACTGCATCGCGATGAGCTGCTGGGCTACGAGTACTGGTCGTTTGCCGAGGCCGCAACCGACGAGCAGGCCGAAGTGCTCTGCAAGATGAAGATGCGCCGTCCCTATACGCTGCCCGAGATGGTCAAGCTCACCGGCATGCCCGAAGCCGATATCGAGAAGATGCTCGACGACATGAGCTACACGGGTCTGCTCGAGTACAACTGGGAAAACCCCGAGCGCGCCAAGCAGTGGGTGCTGCCCATGCTGGTGCCGGGTTCCGCCGAGTTCCTCAACATGCGCGTGAGCCAGCTCGAGGAGCACCCGGTCTATGCCAAGTTCTTTGAGCAGGCGTCCAAGGGACCGCTGTCCAAGGCCACGCCGATGGTGCCGCCCGGAGGCGCCGGCATCGGCATGCACGTCATTCCGGTCGAGAAGGCCATCGACGCCGCGAGCACCTCGGTGCCGATCGAGCATATCGAGCACTGGCTCGACAAATACGATGGCAAATATGCCGCTAGCACCTGCAGCTGCCGCGCGAGCCGTCGCGTGATGGGTGAGGGCTGCGCCGACGACCCCGCCGACTGGTGCATTGCCGTGGGCGATATGGCCGACTATGTGGTTGAGACCGACCGCGGCCATTACGTGACGCGCGACGAGGTCTACGACATCCTGCGCCAGGCCGAGGACAACGGCTTTGTGCACCAGATCACCAATATCGACGGCGAGAACAAGATCTTCGCTATCTGCAACTGCAACGTCAACGTGTGCTACGCCCTGCGCACCTCTCAGCTGTTCAACACGCCCAACCTGTCGCGCTCGGCCTATGTCGCCAAAGTCGAGAAGGACAAGTGCGTGGCCTGCGGTCGCTGCGTTGAGGTGTGTCCGGCCGGCGCCGCCAAGCTGGGCCAGAAGCTCTGCAGCAAAAAGGCGGGCGGACAGGTGCCCGAATATCCGCGCCAGGAGCTGCCCGACGCCACCAAGTGGGACCACACCAAGTGGTCGCCCAACTATCGCAACGACAACCGCATCGAGACGTATGAGTCCGGCACCGCACCCTGCAAGACGGCCTGTCCCGCGCACGTTGCCGTTCAGGGCTACCTTAAGCTTGCTGCCCAGGGTCGCTACGACGAGGCGCTGGCGCTCATCAAGCGCGAGAACCCGCTGCCCGCCATCTGCGGCCGCGTGTGCAATCGCCGCTGCGAGGATGCCTGCACCCGTGGCCGCGTGGACGCCGCCGTGGCTATCGACTGTCTCTTATACACATCTGACGCTGCCGACGATCGCATAAGTGTAGAT
>URWS01000235.1 GCA_900551605.1 uncultured Collinsella sp.
GGTAGAATACTTTGGCATGGGAGCCTCCCAAACTCGTTGCGGCGCGGCTGCGCCTATGGCACTTCGACATCATTGTCGCAGCCCCGACCCGCGGTCACGAGCGGGGGCTCCTGCCTTTTCAGTGCCCTCGGATTGGGTCATAGTGTCTGTCGTTGACAAAGCATCGGCGTTACCTTGGCTGTTGTGTAGTCTTTGGGGACGTTCTTAAACGACTATGACCCCTTTGCATCAGTTTCTGTCGAGTCGGTGCTCTTTGCGGGTTGCCCGTATAATGGTTTGCGTATGAACCGCTACCAAGGAGTTCCAGTTTATGGACCAGACCCTTTTTAAATTCGACCTGATTGCCGAGGACCCGACGACGCATGCGCGTGCCGGCGTGCTGCACACCCCGCACGGCGACATCGAGACGCCAATCTTTATGCCCGTGGGCACCAAGGCAAACGTCAAGGGCATTCCTACCGAGACCGTCAAACAGCTCGGCGCCCAGATCGTGCTTGCCAATACTTATCACCTGTCCATGCGTCCCGGCGAGGACACTATCGCCGAGCTGGGCGGCCTGCACAAGTTTATGAACTGGCACGGTCCTATCCTCACCGACTCGGGCGGTTTCCAGGTGTTCAGCCACAACGACGCGGTCAAGCTCACCGATGAGGGCGTGCGCTTTATCGTCAACGATTACGACGGCCGCCACGTGTTCTGGACGCCCGAGGACAACATGGAAATCGCCATGAAACTCGGCTCCGACATCTGCATGCAGCTCGATCAATGCCCCGGCTATCCCGCCACGCGTGCCTATGTCGAGCGCGCCGTGGAGCTGTCGAGTATGTGGGCCGAGCGCTGCTATAAGGCGCATACCCGCGACGACCAGGCGCTCTTTGGCATTGTTCAGGGCGGCATGCACCTAGATCTGCGCCTGCGCTCGCTGCGCCATCTGGAGGAGTGCGGCGACTTCCCCGGTTACGGCATTGGCGGCTACTCGGTGGGCGAGGACCACGAGACCATGTTCGAGACCCTGGCACCACTCGTAAGCGAGTACATGCCCAAGCACAAGCCGCGCTACCTGATGGGCGTCGGCAACCCCACCACCCTCGTGCGCGGTGTGGGCGTGGGCATTGACATGTTCGACTGCGTGCTGCCGACGCGCACGGGCCGCATGGGTACGGCGTTCTCCAGCGAGGGTCGCCTCAACTTCCGCAACGCGCGCTTTGCGCACGACGACGGCCCCATCGATCCCACCTGCACCTGCCCGGTGTGCACGGGCGGCTACAGCCGCGCACTCATTCGCCACATGGTCACGCAGAAGGAGATGCTCGGCGGCATTCTGCTGTCGATGCACAACATCTACTACCTGCTCAACCTTATGCAGCGTGCCCGCCAGGCCATTATCGAGGGCCGTTACGGCGCGTTCGTGAGCGACTGGATGAACAGCCCTGCCGCGGTGGATTACTAAGGGCGACAGACACGCTTGCAGAGCGTGGGCAACGGCAATGGTCGAGCGCCAGCCGGTCGTCGCATTCGCTGACACCGGCTGCGCGACCGCTGACCGATAGCTTGCAAGTGCTTGATGCATCGTGGGTACCATACCGAATAGTTGATGCTCGGGCGGGTGTTTGACGCATGGCGTCGACCCCGCCCGCTTTTCTTTTTCTCGATAGGAGTACCCATGATTAAAAATGAGAACGTCGAGGGCGAGCCTGCCTACGACGAGACGTACCGCCGCGGCCCCGTGGTCATGCGCGGCCCCATGATTCCCAAGGACAACACCTACGCCAACCTGCTGGCGCCCGAAGATTCGACCGACTGGCTGCATGCCGATCCCTGGCGCGTGCTGCGCATTCAGGCCGAGTTTGTCGATGGCTTCGGCGCGCTTGCCGAGCTTGGCCCCGCAGTGACCATCTTCGGCAGTGCCCGCACGCCTAAGACCGATCCGCTCTACAAGGCGGCGCGTACCGTCGGGCGCAAGATCGCGCAACGTGGCGTGGCGGTCATCACCGGTGGCGGCCCCGGCATCATGGAAGCGGCCAACAGGGGAGCGGCGAGTGTCAACGGCAAGTCAGTTGGCCTAGGCATTGAATTGCCGCACGAGCAGGGGCTCAACAAATACGTGAACCTCGGCATGGACTTCCGCTACTTCTTTGTGCGCAAAACCATGTTCGTTAAGTACAGCTCGGGCGCCATCGTATTTCCCGGCGGCTTTGGCACGCTCGACGAGATGTTCGAGGTTCTCACGCTGGTGCAGACGCACAAGGTCAAGCGCATGCCGCTCGTGCTGGTGGGCAGCGAGTACTGGCAGGGCCTGTTCGACTGGCTCAACGGCCCGGT
Organism: uncultured Collinsella sp.; assembly: GCA_900551605.1. GTDB lineage: Bacteria > Actinomycetota > Coriobacteriia > Coriobacteriales > Coriobacteriaceae > Collinsella. The sequence goes on from URWS01000235.1 coordinate 2,323, forward strand.
GATGAGCGCCGGTATGATCAGCCCGCTCGATCCGGATCTGGTACACATTACCGACGACCTCAACGAGTCCGTCGACATTGCGCTCAGCGGGTTGATGTAGAGCAATCGTGCCCACCGCGACATGAATATGTATGGCAATCTGATGCTATCTAACGTCAGTTTGCCGTTTATATTGGGTATACTGATGCAAAAGACGAGAGCGAGGAGGTCGCAAATGTCTACAGCAACAGTTAAGCCTACGACGGTTCGCATCGAAGAGGGGCTCAAGGAGCAGGCGACTGAGTTCTTGGATTCGGTCGGCCTCAGCCTCAATTCCTATCTCAATCTTGCCGTTCGGCAGCTGGTAAATCAGCGAAAGATTCCTTTTGAGATTGTAGGAAGGGCGGAGGTGCCCAACGAGGCGACGAGGCGTGCCATGGTGATCGCCGAGGCTCATGAGTTGGGGGTTTTGCCGGACGATAGCCCGTCATTCAACAACGCTGATGAGCTTATATCATTCCTCGATGAGGACTAGCGATGTTTGAGATTAAAGTCGAGGCTCAGTTTAAGGCGGATTATAAACGGACGATGCGCATCCATCCGCAGCTAAAAACCGAGTTTAAGGCGGCGGTCGCAGAGCTTGCAGCTCACGGCTCGCTTCCCGCGGAATATGGCGCCCATGAGCTTTCAAACCCGGGCGGAAACTACAACGGCCACATCGATTTCCATCTATCCGATGGCTTGGTCGATGTGGTCGTTCTTTATCTTCCCCATAAGACTAACCCAGTGATTAGGCTGGTAAGAATGGGCGCTCATCAGGAGTTGTTTCAGGGTCCGCTGGGCTGATCGCTGATTTCTAAGTTGCGGTGGAATGGGGATTGATTGGCGGCTAATAAGCCAAAAACAGTCCCTATTTCACCGCAAGTGATGTGGGCGTCCCTAGCGAGTTGGCTGGTAGCGGGGACAGTAGCTGATGGCTGTCTCTTATACACATCTCCGAGCCCACGAGACTAAGGCGAATCTC
>URWS01000236.1 GCA_900551605.1 uncultured Collinsella sp.
CGCCTTAGTCTCGTGGGCTCGGAGATGTGTATAAGAGACAGACCCGAACCTTTACAGGGATGAAACAGCGGTTCGTCTGCTCGACCAGATCGACTACGACTTTTCAGAGGCAGAGAAAAACTCCCGCAGCCTGATGCAGCGCTTTGGTGCGCTGGAAGTGGCCATGCGGCAGAGTGATCTTGCTTTCGAGGTGCGGGATTACCTGAAAGGCCACCCCAATGCGGCGGTGGTCAATCTGGGCTGCGGGCTGGACAACACCGGCAGAGCCTGCGACAACGGTAGATGCAAGATCTACAATCTGGACTTCCCGGATGTGATTGCCTTGCGGCAGCAGCTACTGCCCGCTGGGGATCAGGAACAAAATATCCCCTGCGACCTGAAAGACACCGCATGGTTTGGCAAAATCGATGCCTCCAATGGGGCGGTGTTCTTTGCCTCCGGGGTGTTCTATTACTTTCTGACCCAGGAGGTCCGGGAACTGGTGCGAGGAATGGCGGACGCTTTCCCCGGCGGTGTGCTGATCTTTGATGCTGCCAATCGGACGGCAGTAAAGATGATTGCAAAAACATGGCTTAAGACTGCAAAAATCAAGGATGTGGGGGCATATTTTGCGGTTTCGGATGCCGCCAAGGAAATCGGCACGTGGGACAGCCGTCTGCAGGTCGCAAGTCGCGGCTATATGCTGGGTTACAACGATTTGAGAGACCCTTCTGTCAGCGGCTTTTTCCGGTTTCTCGCAAGGGTCGGTGACAACGGGATGAAAATGCAAATCGTGAAAATAAGATTTTGAGAGACAAAAATGCAAAAGACGAGCACTTCTTGCCGCTCAATTGGCAAGAAGCGCTCGTCTTTTCTTAACGCGTTGTATGGCGGAGAGAGCGCAAGTTACGCGAGCGCCCTTCTTGCCAGCTCGGCCGCGCCGAGGATTCCTTGGTCGCCGCCGCAGCCCGGGGCGCAGATGTAGCTCTCCATATCCTTAAGCTCGGCGGTCTGGATGTAGCCACCCAGATATTCGAGGGTCTTCTTGCGGACGATGCCGTAGAGCTGCTCCTGGTGCATCACGCCGCCGCCGAGGACGATGCGGCGAGGCGAGTACATGAGCACGAGGTTCGCGCACATCTGCCCCAGATAATCCCCCTCGAGCGCCCACACCTCATCGTTGTCCGCGAGCTCGGCCGCGGGCCTTCCCCAGCGCGCGGCAATGGCGGGGCCGGAGGCGAGACCCTCGAGACAGCTCGCGTGGCTCGGGCAGACGCAGCGTCCCTCCTCGGTGGGACGGGTCCTTACCAGCATGTGGCCGGCCTCGGGGTGCAGCATGCCGTGAAGGAGCCTGCCCGCGCACATGACGCCCGCGCCCACGCCGGTGCCGATGGTCACGTAGACGGCGTCCTTGAGCCCCTTGCAGCAGCCGAAGACCGCTTCGCCGAGGCAGGCAACGTTCACGTCCGTGTCGTAGGCCACCGGAATCCCGAGGGCGTCGGCGAACGCGGCGCGAAGACCATGGCCTCGCCACGCGAGCTTGGGCGTCTGGAGGATGGAGCCGTAGCGCTCGTCGTTGGGGTCGACGCAGGTCGGGCCGAAGGCGCCGATGCCCAACGCGTCCACATCGCGGGCGGTGAACCACTCGACCATCTGCGGGACGGTCTCGGCGGGCGTAAGCGTCGGGGTCTCCATACGGTCGAGGACCTCGCCGTCGCCGGACACCACGGCACAGACCATCTTGGTCCCGCCGGCCTCGAGGGCGCCGAGCCTCATTTGCTTTTCGCTCATGTGATCCTCCTTACAAAGGGACGCCCGCAGTCACGGTCAACCGCGGGCGCCCATAACGTTGGCTTGTTTCGAGGCGACCCTACCTGGGCACGCGGTCCTGCCTTGCGGCAAACGGGGCGAGCACGGCGTGCGGCTCGCTTTGGTACCAGTAGGCGACGGTGGAGATGTCGTCCTCGCGCTCGTAGAGCTTGATGTCGTCGTTGCCGAGGTCCTGGAACGTCACGCGCAGGTCCTCCTTGAACGAGATCGGGTCGGGAAGGTGCCACCTGTAGAGGCCGTGCCTGGGCAGCGCGTCGTCGTTGGTCGCGAGCATCGGGTTCGGGTTCGGCTTGCCCGCGCTGAAGCGGTCGCGCGTGGCGTCGCGCGTCGAGCGGTACGGGTAGCCGGCGAACAGCGTGTTGAAGCACTGCGCCTCGGGCAGCGCGTGGGGCGGCCTGTCGAGGAAGGCCCAGGCACCGCCGAAGTAGTCCTCGGCTCCCGTCGAGGTGACCGTGGGGAACTCCTCGTCGCCGTCGAGGAAGAACTTCATCTCGCCCTCGCCCCACCAATAGCGCTCCAGGGCGCACAGGGCCATGTAGGTGCCGACGTAGTAGCCCTTACCGCGCACGCCGTCGAGCACGGTGTAGTCGACGCCCCTGCGGGTGCTGCGCTCGCGGTTAAAACGGGCGTGGAAGTACATGGCGTCATCCGGCACGTCGGTGAGCGCGTAGTTGAACGTGTAGAAGATGTACTTAATGAACCCGGGGTGCTCGCTCGTAAGCGTGACCTTGGCGTGCTTCCTGAAAGGCATCTCGAAGTAGCAGTTCATGCCGCCCGTCGGGTTCACGCAGATGGGCATCGAGTTGACGATGGCGCGCTCACCGAAGCCGTTGCAGAAGAAGTCGCCGACAGGGCACTCGACCGAGGGGGTCTCCTCGTCGTCCCAGTAGAAGCGCAGTACGAGGTCGCGCATGACGAAGCTGCCGGCGGCGGTCTTGTCGGGGACGGTCATCCAGATGTGGCGGATGATGCCGGGGCCCTCGATGTCCGCGAGCGTAATGGTCTCGCCGGACTCAAGGGGCACGCAGCACGAGCCCTTGCGGCCGACGCCGAGGTGGCTGGCCGACATGGCGGCGCGGCCCTTCTCGCCCGTGATGTTCTCGGGGGTGATGGCGCGGCTTTCCTCACCGCCGTGCATCCACACGTCCTTAAGGAACTCTCTCATCGTCGACCTCCTCTATTCGTCGTCTTCGCACTCGGCGGAACTGGCACCGTTCACGTAGACGATCTGCTGGCGCGCCTCGTCGACGAGGGCGTCGAAGTCGAGTTTCTCGTCGGGGCGCGCGAGCGCGACCGTCATGGCGAGCGGGAGGTTGACACCCGCGATCACGTGGATGCGGTCGGAGGCGAAGCGGGAGAAGCGCTGGTTCACGCTGCCGCCGAGCGCGTCGGTGAGGACGACGACCTCGTCAGTGCCCGAAAGAGCCGCCTCGACCGCCGCGTCGAGCCCCTCGCCGTTGTCGTTCACGTAGGCGCACACGGCGTTGACGGCGTCGCTCTTACCCGTAAGGAAC
>URWS01000237.1 GCA_900551605.1 uncultured Collinsella sp.
TCGGTTCTCCTTTAGAAACGAGCCGCCATGTCATCTTTCAAGAGCAATATAGCGTATGTCATGTAAGGCGATGGAGGCCATGGGCTATATCGCTCTTGAAGGACGGCAGGCAACGAGCCAGTCTCCTGTGCCGCCCAAGCAGCAAACGAACGATGAGCGAAAGGCCGCGCGGCGCAAGCCGGCACGGCCTTTCGCAATTGGCAAAGAGCTGTCGATTAGTACGTCAGCGCCGGATCGAAGAAGCCAATAACAACGCCCACGAATGCGATCACAACGAGGATCAGCATCATGACGATGGGGTTGACCTTCTTCTTGGTCATCATGTACCAGCAGAAGACGATGAAGATCATGGGCAGCAGGTGCGGATAGATTCCGTCGAGCGTGTCCTGGAACTTACCACCGCCGGGCAGCACCAGGTTGGGGCTGCAGGTGATGGAGACCCAAGTTGCGCCCACGGCACCGATGACCATGGTACCGACCATCACGATGGAATCACGCAGAGCCTTGGCCTTGGGGCCGACGAGGGCCTCGACTGCCTTGCCGCCGAGCTCATAGCCCTGGTTGTAGGCAAAGCGCATGCCGAGGAACATGAGCAGGTTCCACACGACGATATAGAAGATAGCGCCGAGCGGGGAGCCGCCGGTCGAGAGACCGAGGGCGATACCGAGCAGGATCGGGATCAGGGTACCGACAATCAGCGAGTCGCCAAGGCCGGCGAGCGGGCCCATGAGGCCGGCGCGGATGCCGTTGATGGCGTCGTCATCGATGGCCTCGCCGTTTGCGCGAGCCTCCTCGAGGCCGGCGGTGACGCCGACAATCATGGTTCCGATCTGCGGCTCGGTGTTGAAGAACGCGGAGTAGGTCTGAAGGGCCTGCTTCTGCTCCTCGGGCGTGTCGTAGAGCTCCTCGACAATCGGAAGCATAGCGCACAGGTAACCGAAGGTCTGCATGTGCTCCTGCGAGAAGCAGGTCAGGTTGCCATAGGACCAGTTACGGAACGACTTGGCAAGCGTTTTCTTAGAGAGCTTTTTCTTCTCTGCCATTAGATGTCCTCCTCTTCCTCATCATCGGAGCCCGAGGCGATAGCTGCCTTGGGAGCGTTTGCGAGGTCGATCTTGAGCGAAGCGATCTCATAGTTGATCAGGGCGAAGAAGCAGCCGATGCCGGCAGCGGCGATCAGGTTGCAGCCCATAACAGCGGACAGGGTGAAGCCGAAGAAGAACGTCAGGAAGTCCGTGGGCTTAGAGATGACCTGCTTGAGCAGGATGGCAATTCCGACGGTAGGCAGCAGCGAGCCGACGGTGAACAGCGTCTTCATCGCGATGCCGTCCATGGGCATGTAGGTCTTCATGAGGTCGACCATGGCGGTGCCGCCCATGGTGATGATGAACGTCGGGAGGAACGAGCAGATGATGTGACCGATCCAAGGCAGAACGTTGTTGACCAGGTAGAGCTTGTGGAGATCGCCCTTCTCGAGCCACTTCCAGCCCATGCCCTGCCACACCAGGTTGATGGTGGCGGTGCCATAGAAGAGCACAGTGCCGAGCGTGCCGACGGCGGCACCGAGGGATGCGGCCATGCCGGCAGCCTCAGCGGAGGCGGGATCGATGCCCGAGTTCTTGATGGCGAGGATCGCCAGCGGGATGCCGATATAGGACACGGCGCGGACGTCGGCGGAGACGGTTCCGCCAGGGGTCACGAGAGCGATGTAGACAACCTGGATGGCAGCACCGACGAGGATGCCCGTCTGTATATCGCCCATGATGATGCCGACGACGAGGCCGGCGACCAGAGGACGACCCAGAGTGTAGTTGCCAATCGTCGTGCCGCCCATGCCAGGCAGTGATGCCAGGCAGGCGAACAGGCCGAACAGCGCGGCTTGGAATGCATTGATTGCCATGCTTTCCCCTTTCTTTATTCCTCAGCCCCTTTCCCCAAGGGCTGTAGGTACCAAAATGCGGCTGGCGCCTAACTAGAAGCCAAACTGACCGCGGAACTTGGGCCACTCACCAATGGATTTCTCCTTGATAAGGGCGAACTCGACCGTGTAGCCGGCGTTGGTGAGATCCTCGAGCGCCTGGGCCTCTTCCTGCGTGATCGACTGGTTGTTGCCGAGCTTGGTGGTGCCGGGACGATCGTTGCAGGGACCGACGATGATGCGGTCCATGCCGGGCTTAAAGCCAAAATCGACGAGAAGTTCCTTCATGTCGAGCGGGTTCTTGGTAATCAGGAAGTACTTGGTGTCGGACTTGAGAACCTTCTCGGAGACCTCCTTGAAGTGCTCCTTGGTCCACACGAACGTCTTCTTGCCCGAGGCACTCTTGTAGGCCTCCTTGAGTACGGGGTTGGACGCCGCGGCGTCGTTGACGGCGATAAGACCGTCGCAGGGATACTCGAGGGCCCAACGGGTAACGGTCTGTCCATGGATCATACGGTCGTCAATACGGATGAACGAAATCATACGTTCTCCCCTTTCCTTATCACCGGGGGTCTTTCCTCTTAACCCCCGTTCCATCACAAAAATTGGGGCGGATGCGCCGCCTAGATGTCGTCGTCCTCGTCGTCGGCGTCATCGGTCGGGACAACGAGCTCGGACATACCGTTCTTGCCCTCCTGCAGCATCATCTGCTTGAGGGAATCCAGGTCCATGGTAGCAAGCCCCATCATGGCGGTCATAGCCATGGGCAGATTCATACCGCCGAAGGCAATGGTGTGGGCGAGCAGGCCCTTCTCGGCCAGCGTGTTCATAGCATTGGTGAGCGGCGATCCGCCCAGGATGTCACCAAGCAGGACAACCTCGTCATCGGCAGTAACGGGAGCGAGCATCGCCTTGACGTTCTTGACATACTCGTCAGCGCCCATGCCGTCCACGAGACTCGTCGACAAGATGTTCGGGGCGTCATTGCCGAGCATCTTGAGGACACTGTGCAGTCCGGGAGCGAGCGTTCCGTGACTGACCATTACCAGATACCGCATGCGGTCTCCTCTCGACCTGCCGTGTGTCGCACGGCTTTGCTTTTTGCCGAGATTATTGTTGCGCCGGGGCATGTTCGGTACAAGAAAATAGTTGTGAACGGCAACTATTCATCGGTTAACGGTAGCAACTATTTTTGTTCCTAAATTATTTTTTCTTCTAATTATTTTTAAAATAGCAGGTAGATTGCCTGGTAAATGTTTTATGTTCCTTATGTACCATACATACCAACAATAATCGGCCTGACATCACCGGTTTGTCCCGCAATGTCAGACCATGTCACGTATGCTCACGACATGGAGGTACCCCATGGACATGATCTCGTTTCTCGCCTCCGAACCCTTCGAT
>URWS01000238.1 GCA_900551605.1 uncultured Collinsella sp.
AGCCATGGCGAAGTAGTTCAGACGCTCGATACCCTTGGTGTCAGCGTTGTGGGCCATGTTGTCCGCGGAGGACATGAGCGGCGACATAAGCGTGAAGACCAGGGTAACGCCGAGCTGACCAAGCAGAGCGAACGGAATGGCAAGGCCGACTGCCGCGTTGGGCTCGAGGCCCGTAGCGATAGCGAGAATGGCTGCCATGATGCCGCCGATGACGGCGTTAGGCGGCTGAGCGCCTCCGATCGGCATGTTGCCGATCGTCATGAGCTGATAGGTACCACCCACGAGAAGACCGGTGTTGAGGTCGCCAAGGATAAGACCGATGACGGCGCCGGTGACGATGGGCTGATAGAGAGACTCGAGGAAGTTGAACTGGTCGATTGCCGCGACGAACGTGACGATGAAGACCAGAGCGACCTGGATGATCGAGTATTCCATCTTGCTCCTCCTTTCAAAATGTATGTACGCACTTTGGATATCACGTACAGAACGTCAGGGTTTCAATCCTGACAACGTGGATCACGAGGATTACGAGAAGAGCTTGCTCGTGTCCTCAACAGGCGTGCTCGGAACGCGCCTGATCTCCAACTCCACCCCCAATTCCTGCAGCTCTTTAAACGCAGCGACATCCTCGTCGTTAACTGCGACGGAGGTGGCGACTTGGCGCTTTCCTTCCGACATGTGCATGTTGCCGATGTTTACCTTCTTTATAGGCACACCGCCCTTGACGAGCGTAAGCACGTCTTCCGGTGTTTCGGCCACGATGAAGATCTTCTGGCGCGGGCTCGCCTTGCCAATGACGTCGATGGTCTTCTGCAGGGAGAAGAAACGCGTAGCGACGCCGGCGGGAGCGGCCATCTTCATGAGGTTCTGGCGCATGGTGTTGGTCGACACATCGTCGTTGGCGACGAGGATAAGGTTGGAGCCCAGGGTGGAGTTCCACTGGGTAGCGACCTGACCATGGACCAGTCGGTTATCGATGCGGGTAAGAAGAATGTTGGGTTCTGCCATGTTGATCAGCTTCCTTTCGTTATTTGCTGACGACAGTTACTTGATCTCCTGAATCGCGTAACGCGAAACATCTACGACGGCACCGGATCGGACTTTGATCTGGACCTTTTCGCCTTCGATGCCCTTGACGGTTCCGTAGATACCGCCGGCGAAAAGAACCTCCTGACCCGGCTTGAGCTCGGTGTGCAGCTCCTTGAAGTACTTCTGCTTCTTCTTCATGTTGATCTGAGACCAAATGGTGTAAATCACACCCATGATGACGAGAAGACCTAAAAGAGCGACCGAGGAGCTCAGGACGCTGGCTCCGAAATCGGCCATTAGATGCCGTCCTCGTCACCGAAGATATCCTCTTCCTCGGCACCAGCGACGGAGGCAACCGTCTGGGCGGTGATGCCCGTCTGGCCAACGGTCACGGCCTGCTCGCCAAGCTCGGCGAGCGTAGCGTTGCCGCGGAGGAACAGAAGCTCAATAACCATGGGAAGGTTCGTGCCAGTCAGAATCTCGACGTTGTCGACATCCTGGGCAATCATCATTGCCTGGTTGAACGGGGTACCACCAAGCAGGTCGGTAAAGACGAGCACGCCATCGCACTCCTCGCGCATGGCGGTGATAGCGGCGCGGAGATCCTCACCGTAGGAAGCAGCCTGGTCGCCCTCGAAAGGAACGACGGTAAAAGCGGGCTGATCACCGGCGACCATAGCGATAGCGCTTGCGAGGCCGGGTGCGAACTGTCCATGACCGGTAAGAATAAAGCCAACCATTCAAATTTCCCTTCCGAAGGTGTGTACGATCTGAGTCCGATGTTTTCGGAAGCCAACGGGCGGACGCCCTTAAAGCTTCTTGGAAAGCGTTCTTTGAAGACCAGTGGTCTCTCAACTGGTAGTAACCACGTGACGTGTTGTTGTCACTATATCATCACAGAAGAGGTCGCTTTCGCTGATTCACGCAGTAAAACGTTTTTGCACCGCTCACGGCGATAAATCGACCGTTTACCGCTCGTTAACACTTCTACCTGCGGCTTTGAAACCGTTTCGAAATGGTTCGACGAATGATCGGAACTTTTTTGTGTCTAAACAACGCAGGGTGGCCAAAAATGGCATGTAGAAAAAATGCAGGTCATTGTGAAGATTTGTGAATTGGTCTTTTTGACTTAATACCAGTTAGAACCAGTTTAGAAATTATCGGTGAACGGTAGTTTTCGACCGCTCACCGGTTACTTGCAATCGTTTGCAGTTGTTTTCCCAGATGAATTAGGGACACCCGATGAAGCACTTGCGCGATCGTGCAATCTAACCTTCCAATCTCAAATGACAGCTCCACAACGCAATAAGCCCGCTAGAACGCGTCGTTCTAGCGGGCTTATTCAGATAGTTCGGCTACGCGATCGGTAAGCTCAGGCAATCTTTACGCAAACAGGCCGTAGATGCTGATGTTGGCCTTGGCGTAGAGGCCGTTAGCATACTCGGTCCACTTGGAGCTGGCGCTCGAAGCCTGCGAAGAATACTGCTGGTAGGCGGTGTAATAGGCGGTCATGGCCTGCTTATAGGTTGCGCTATCGGCCGTAAAGGCATCGTCGGCGAACGCCTTAGCATAGGTGCTGTCGGCGTCCTTCCAGGTGCCCTTTGAGCTATCCCACTCATCGCCGGCAAGGTTGATGATGTAGTCGGCGTAGTCCTTGCTCGCGGTCTCCTCGTTGCCGTCAGCAGGCTCGGTCGGAGCGGTCGGCATGCTTGCGGAGCTATCGCCCACCTTCTTCTTGTAGAGCTTCTGCAGCGTCGCAGACTGGCGGACGATCTGCTTGGCCTGGTCCTTGGACACACCGTACTGCGTGGCCATGGTCTTGTAGTCGGAGGTGCCGATGGAATCCTCGGCGTACTGCTTCATTTCCTTGGAAGAAACGGTAATGCCCTCGTCCTCGGCAGCGTCCAGCAGAATCTGGTTGCGCACGTAGGACAGGATAACGTCGGCAGACGGAGCGGTGTAGTTGCCGTCGTCGTCCTTGACGGTGTCGAGACTGTACTGGCTCTCGATGGCCTCGCGCGCGGTGATATCGCTCTTCTTGCCGTTGTAGCTATAGCTTGCCACGGTCGAATCGAGCTGGTCCTCGGTGAGGGTCGCCGAGCCGACGCCCTTGCCGCCAAAACCACCGTTGCCGATAAAGAAGCCGACCACCGCAGCGATCACGACGGCGACCACAAAGGCGGCGATCATCGTCTTCTTGTGCTTAGATGCATGGTCGTCCGCATCGGAGTCGTCCGCATCCCTGTCTCTTATACACATCTGACGCTGCCGACGATCGCATAAGTGTAG
>URWS01000239.1 GCA_900551605.1 uncultured Collinsella sp.
ATCGAGAACTACTCGCGTCATCTGGACGGTCGCAAGCCGGGTGAGCCGCCATTTACCCTAATCGATTACTTTCCTAAGGATATGCTCTGCATCATCGATGAGAGCCATGTGACGGTGCCGCAGATTCGCGGCATGCACGAAGGTGACCGCTCGCGTAAGGTGACGCTGGTGGAACACGGTTTTCGCCTGCCCTCGGCGCTCGATAACCGCCCGCTTCGTTTCGATGAGTTTGAGGCAAGGATACCCCAGTTTATCTATGTTTCGGCCACGCCGGGCGACTACGAGCTGCGGGTGAGCCAAAACGACGTGGAGCAGATTATTCGTCCGACCGGCCTGCTCGACCCCAAGATTGACGTGCGTCCAGTTCGCGGCCAGATTGACGATCTTGAGGACGAGATTCGCGAGCGCGTTGCCCGCAAGGAGCGCGTGCTGGTGACCACGTTGACCAAGCGCATGGCCGAGGACCTGACCGACCATCTACTTGATGCGGGCATTAAGGTCAATTACATGCACTCTGATACGGCGACAATGGACCGTGTCGAGATCCTGCGAACGCTGCGCGAGGGCAAGATCGATGTTCTCGTTGGCATCAACCTGCTTCGCGAGGGCTTGGATCTTCCCGAGGTCTCACTGGTGGCAATTCTCGATGCCGATAAGGAAGGCTTCTTGCGCAACCGCCGTTCGCTGATTCAGACGATTGGCCGTGCGGCCCGCAACGCCGATGGCGAAGTCATCATGTATGCAGACGTTGTGACCGATTCGATGAAAGAGGCCATCGAGGAGACGCAGCGCCGTCGCGAGATTCAGATGGCATATAACGAAGAACATGGCATTGTGCCCAAGACAGTGCGCAAGGCCATTAACGACATCTCAAGTTTTATTGCCGAGGCCGAAAAAACTGTGGGCTCCAAGGGACGCTCGAAGGGCGACTCTCTTGGCCATGGCGCATTCTATACGCCCGATGAGTCGGGCGAGGGCGGTGTGCCGGAAACGGTGGCGCCCGAGCAGACACTTGCGGAGCAGTTGGAAGAACTGCCACATGACGAGCTTGTGCGGATCGTCGAAACCATGGAAGAGGATATGCGTAACGCTTCTGCTGCTATGGACTTTGAGGAGGCGGCGCGCCTGCGCGATGCTGTCGTTCAGATTCGGGCGATGCTCGAGGGTGCGTCTGAGGACGAGACGATCGAGCGCTTACGTTCGCAGGCCCGCAAGGGTTCCACTTTCGCATCGGGCAGAAAACGCCAGGGTGCACGGTTTAAGAAATAGCGAACAGGCCCCGAGTTCCCTATGGAGCCCGGGGCCTGTGTCTTTTGCGCGCTGGAATTCGTGCGTTAGAGGTCTGCGATCAGGGCTTCAGCACAACGGATGCCGTCGGTGGCCGCGCTCATGATGCCGCCGGCATATCCAGCTCCCTCACCGCAAGGGTAGAGGCCCGGGGTCGACACGGCATGGCACGTTCGGTCTCGAGTGACAGTGACCGGTGAGCTCGAACGAGTCTCCACGCCGGTAAGAACGGCATCGGGGCGGTCGTAGCCTCGTAGCTTTTTTCCGAGTAGGGGAAGTCCCAGGCGGAGCGACTCGACGATATGCTGTGGCAGGGCTTCGTCAATTGCCGTCCAGGTCACACCGAGCGGATAGGTGGGCTTTACCTTTCCGGGCGCCTTGCTGGCGCGTCCTGCGAGGAAATCTCCGACGAGTTGTGCTGGTGCGTTCCAGTTGGAACCGCCCAGGCGATAGGCGGCCGCCTCGCAGGCACGCTGGAGCTCGATGCCGGCAAGCGGGTCATCGTTGGGAAGGTCCTCAGGCGTGACGTTAACGAGCAGGGCGGCATTTGCGTTGCGTCCGTCGCGGGCATTGAGACTGGCCCCGTTGACGCACAGATGGCACGGTTCTGAAGAGGCGGCAACAACCTGTCCGCCGGGGCACATGCAAAACGAGAACACGCTGCGGCCGTTGGGAAGATGGGCAACAAGTTTGTAGGGGGCCGCCCCGAGCGCTGGATGTTCCGCCGAGGCTCCATATTGGGCTCTGTCGATGTCGCGTTGCGGATGCTCGATGCGAACGCCCATGGCAAAGGTCTTTTGTGCGAGGGCCACGTTGTGGTCCTTAAGGAGCTCAAAAATATCGCGAGCAGAATGCCCGCAGGCGAGGATGAGGTGCTTTGTCTCGATTGGCTCGTAAGCGGCGTCTTGGGACGATTGGACATCAATACCGGTGATGGCGCCAGACGCGTCGATGCGAATGTCGACGAGCTTCGTTCGATAACGGACGACACCTCCGAGCTGCTCGATGCGCTGGGATATAGCGGTGACAACCTTGGGAAGGATGTCGGAGCCAATGTGCGGCTTGGCATCCCACAGAATATCGCGGGGCGCACCCGCCTCGACGAAGGTTTCGAGGATAAGGCGATGGGCGGGATTTTTTGTTCCCGTATTGAGCTTGCCGTCCGAGAAGGTCCCCGCGCCGCCCAGACCAAACTGAATATTGCTCTCGGGGTCGAGGATGCGCTCCTTTAGAAAAAGGTCGATCGCCTGCGAGCGGCGAAATGCCGGGTCGCCGCGCTCGATAAGCAAGGGCTTAAGACCTGCTTCGGCGAGCGTGAGCGCAGCGAAAAGGCCGGCGCATCCGGCGCCGACAACGACAGGGCGTTCTTGAGGTGCGTCGGAGACGGGGGAGGGGAATGAAGGCTCATCGTCTTCTATCGCGCGTACGCGCGAGCGGTCACGCTCGGCAACGCTGTCGACCGCTTCTCGCTCGAGGTGGGGACTAGTCAGCTCAACACGAAAGCTCAGGATAAAATGGACGTCTCGTTTTTTGCGAGCGTCGATTGACTTGCGGTGGAGTTCGATGGACTTGATCTCGGAGTCCTTGCAACGTAGGATGCGCTTGGCGACTCGCTTGCCAACAATGAGGCAGGCATTTTCATCGCCGGCTTCATCGAGCGACGCGTTGACTTGGGTGATTTCGATCATCGAGGTCTCCTTAGAGGCAAGAAAGAGGCCGTCCGGTATCCCAGACGGCCCGAATGCGTTTTTGATTATAGACTGCGCGGCTACAAGCTGCTTGCAGCGCGAATGCCCGAGAGCCAGGCCCACGCAAGGTTAAAGCCTCCGCAATCGGCGTCGATGTCGAGCGCTTCGCCGCAGACGTAAAGCGGGGCGTCGACAACGCAGCGCGCGCGTAGACTGGGTGTTGAGATGCTCTCGACAGATACGCCACCACGCGTGACCTGCGCCGAGCGCTCCTCGGCTGTACCCTCGACGAGCAACTTAAAGTGCTTGAGGATCGAGACCAGGTGGATG